>JBGSKT010000098.1:0-14735 GCA_041741075.1 Lysobacterales bacterium | reverse complement strand
GAGCGGTCTATCGCGGTGCTGCCGTTCGCCGACATGAGCCCGGGCAAGGATCAGGAGTATTTCTCCGACGGTATTTCCGAGGAGCTGCTCAACCTGCTGGCAAGGATTCCCGAACTGGAGGTGACCGCGCGCACCTCGTCGTTTTCGTTCAAGGGCAAGGACATCGCAATCCCGGCAATCGCCAAACAGTTGCATGTGGCACATGTGCTGGAGGGCTCGGTGCGCAAGGCCGGCAATACGGTGCGCATCACCGCGCAATTGATCGACGCCGCCACCGATACGCCACTTTGGTCGCAGACCTACGACCGCACGCTCGACGACATCTTCGCAATCCAGGACGAGATCGCCGCCGACGTGGTGAAACAACTCAAGCTCACCCTGCTCGGCGCGCCGCCCAAGACCCGCAGCACCGACCCCGAGGGCTATGCGCTCTACCTGCAGGCGGTGCAGCTTGGGCGACAGCACACTGCCGATGCCTACCAACAGTCTGATGCACTCTACCGCCAGGCACTGGCGATCGATCCGCGCTACGCGCCGGCGTGGGACGGGCTGGCCCGCAATTTGATCAACGAGTCAGGCATCGGCCTGTTATCCGCCAAGCAGGGCGTTACCGACGCCCGCGCGGCGGCTATCAAGGCACTCGCGATTGATCCCGACTACGCACCGGCCCATGCCCGTCTGGGCTGGATAGCCGCCATTGGCGACAACGACCTCGCCGCCGCAGCACAGCACTACCAGCGCGCACTGGCGCTCGACCCGACCGATCTGGGGGTTCTTGGCAGCAGCGCCACGCTGCTTCGGTCCCTCGGTCGCCTGAACCAGCGGCTGGCGCTTGACCAGGCGGTTGTCCGCCGTGACCCGGTCAACGTCACGGCCTTGGCCAATCTGGGCGCCGCCCAGCTCTGGGCCGGGCGCTTCGATGAGGCAATCGCTTCGCTTGGCACCGCGCTGAGCCTGAGCCCGGAGCGCGCTGCCGCGCACTACGCGATTGGCGTGGCGCTGTTGCTGAAGGGTGACGCGAAGGCGGCGCTGGCGCAGATGGAGCAGGAGCCGAACACGGCCTGGCGGATGATCGGTCTGGCGCTGGCTTATCATGCGCTCGAACGTAAATCCGAGGCTGATGCTGCGCTGGCCGCGCTGATCGCGAAGTTTGGCAAGGATTGGCCCTACAACATCGCCTATGTCTACGCCTTCCGCGGCGAAGCAAACGAGTCCTTCACTTGGCTGGCCAAGGCGGTTGAGCTGGGCGATCCCGGCCTGGGTGAGGTGGCGACGGAGCGTTTGTTCGACCACATCCATGCCGACCCGCGCTGGCTTGCGTTTCTGCACACGATTGGCAGGGCACCGGAGCAACTGGCGAAGATCGAGTTCAACGTGTCTCCGCCGGAGGCGGCCAAACTATGATCCTGCGGCGTATCGTCGATGACCTGAAACAGCAGCACTGGACGGCGGTGTTCATCGAACTGGTGATCGTCGTGCTCGGCGTGTTCATCGGCCTGCAAGTGTCGAACTGGAACGAGGCGCAAGCAGACGCACGTCTCGGCCGGGAATACGTCACACGGCTGATCCGCGACCTCGATCTGGACCATGCCGCGATAAGCGCGGACACCGCCTATTACTCCGCCGTCCTGAACAGCATCCGGGAGACGGATGAACTGTTGCGAGCGATCGACCCAGATCCACGCGCGCTGATCGTCAGCGCCTATCGAGCGACCGAAGTCAGCTACACCCCGTTGGTGCGCGCGACCTGGGACCAGATCGTCTCCTCGGGCCATCTTGACCTGCTGCCGGCCGGCGCGGTCGAAGCCGGCCTGTCGCAATACTATGCGTTCGACAACGCGCGAGACACTTACAACACGGGTACCGAATCCTCTTATCGCCAGACCGTGCGGAAAATCATTCCGATAACCATGCAGATCGCCATCCGCGCGGGCTGCAGCGACGTGCGCGACAAACTGGGCAACATTGTCGGTTTTGTCGAAAACTGCATATTCAACGCCGACCCCACCGCCCTCAAGGAGGTTGCCGCAGCGCTGCGCAGCGACCCGGATGTGGTTGCCGATCTCCGCTATCAATACAGCTTTGCTTTCAGCGCAGTGCTCAATCTCGGCGGCGTCAGAACCAATTTGGAGAATTTGCTCGCCGCGCTCGGCGCCGGACCGAAAGCCGTGAAGAAAGCGTCGCCATGATCTTCCGCCGCTTCCTGCAGCGCTTCCGGCAACAGCAATGGGGCGCCATCGCCACCGAGCTGGCGATTGTCGTCATCGGCGTGTTCATCGGCATCCAGGTCTCGAACTGGAATGCGGCGCGCACCGATGAGCATAGGGCGCGTGCCTATCTTGCGCGGATCAGCCTGGATCTCGATGCAGACCTGGCCGCGCTGGGCGACCGTCAGCAATTCTGGCGTGAGGTCTCGCGTTACGGCGAAAAGGCGCTTGGTTACGCACAAACCGGGTTGGCCGATGATGCATCGTATTGGCCGGTGCTGTTGGCCTATTTCCAGGCGAGCCAGGTGGCCGAGTTCATCACCGTGCAGGCCACCTATGACGAATTGCGGGGCGCGGGCGACCTCGAGTTGATTTCCGGTCTCGATGTCCGCAATGCGCTTGCCCGCTATTACAACTTCGCGGCCGCGCCGACTGTGGTGGAGCGACCCGCCTATCGCGTCCATGTCCGAGGTGTCATTCCCATGGAGATTCAGGCCTATATCTGGGATTCCTGCTACCAGTCCGATCAGTTCGGCAACCAGCGGATGTTCGATTGCCCATCTCCGCTTGACGAAGCGCATGCGCGGCCGATCGTCGAGGCGCTGGCCGGCAATAACGCGCTGATCGAGGAGTTGCGCTACTGGATGTCAACCATGCACGTCGCGCAGTTGATCGCCAAAGACCGGATTGCCAGCGCGATGAGCTTGAAACAGATGATCGCCACCCCGGGCATCACGACTTCAGCGGGTTCGCAGCCATGATCCTGCGGCGCATCGTCGATGACCTGAAACAGCAGCACTGGACGGCGGTGTTCATCGAGCTGGTGATCGTGGTGCTCGGCGTGTTCCTCGGCATCCAGGTATCGAACTGGAACCAGCAACGGGCCACCGATCAACAAGCCGCCATATTCACCGCACATCTGAAGGCGGATATGCGCGAGGAAGATTGGGGCTACCAGTTCCTGATCGCCTACAACCGCGAGGTGTTGGCCAGTGCCAACCTGGCAGTCAGCGCGCTGGACGGCACCGCCCCGCTCGCGGACGAGGTACTTCTGGTCAGCGCCTACCGTGCCACCCAATACAAGGAAAGGCTGCGCCGCCGCTCCACTTATGACGAGCTGATTTCCACCGGCACCATCGGCCTGATCCGCGACCAGAACTTGCGCGACACCGCGATGCGGATCTACAACGTCGCGACCATCGAAAACATCGCGCAGGAGGGCAAACGCTCGCGCTATCGCGAGGCGTTCCGCATGAGCCTGCCGAACGACGTGCAGCGCGCGCTGGGCAAGCAGTGCGGCGACCGTTACATCGCGCCGGGCGACTACGCCAGTATCCACGGCATTCTCGATTACCCGTGCAACACCGGCCTGTCCGAGCAGGTCATCGCCGATTCCGCGACAACGCTGCGCACCGATACCGAACTGACGCCGCTGCTGCGCCTGCGGATCGCCGATCTGGAGACGCGGCTGGTGGACCTGACCAGCAACAACCGGACCATCATGGAAAGCCTCCGCGCCATCGCGAAGGAGCAGCCATGAACCTGTCCAGAAATCCCGGCCTGATCTTGCTGATGCCATTCAAGCGGCAAGTGCCTTGGCAATCAATGCCGATGCGCTGGTGACGCACAATCTTGATTTCTCGAAAGTGCGCGGGCTGCGGGCTCTGGCATGAACTTACTTAGCGAACTCAAGCGCCGCAAAGTCTTCTGCATTGTGGGGCTGGCCTGGCGGGCTGTACGCAGGCACTATCGTATCAATGTATACTGACGATATTGATATGTTGATATATTGGTGGAGGGCTTGCCATGGCACTGCAAATCGCCAATCCAGGTGTGGTCAAGAAGGTCGAAAAACTGGCCAAGGCCACTGGTCTGAGCAAGACCGCGCTGGTCGAACGCGCGGTGGACCATTTGCTGCTTGAAACCCAGCGCGCGCCTTCCCCCAGGCCGCGTCTGCGGGCACTGCTGGCACAGATCGATCGAATACCCGATCGCAGCGATGCGAGCGATCCGCTGCATTGGGATGAGTCCGGCCTGCCGACATGATCGTCGTCGACACCTCGGCGCTGGTCGCGATTGTTTTCGATGAGCCGGAGCGCGCGGCCTTCATCGATATTATCCAGCGCAGCGATCGCGCCTTGATCAGCACGGCCACGGCGGTGGAAACCCGGCTGGTGGTGCATGGCCGGCGTGGTCAGCGCGCGGTGGTGTTGTTGGACGATCTACTGCGGCAGCTGCCGTTCGAACTGGTCGCGCCGGACGAAGCCGAAGCGCTGGCCGCGTATTCGGCCTTTGTGGCGTTCGGCAAGGGCAGCGGCCATCCTGCGGCATTGAACTACAGCGATCTTTTCAGCTACGCGCTCGCCAAGGTGCGCAACCTGCCGTTGCTCTACAAGGGCAACGACTTTGCGCAAACCGACATCGATTCCGCCGCCGGACCTCCCGCATGACCCTGCTCGCCGAACTCAAACGCCGCAACGTGATCCGCATGGCCGGGTTGTATCTGGTCGGGCGTGGTTGGTCGTGGCCACGACCGCGCATTGACAACATTCCGTACAGTACGTACAGTTAGGCCTATGAAACCACTGCCCAAGCCCGCGTCCAAAGGTGTCGAAGAAGCGCGGCAACAATTGCCCGCCATTCTTGCCGCCGCCGTCGCTGGGCGCACCACCATCATTACCCGGCATGGTCGCGCCGTGGCCGCGGTGGTGCCTGCTGCTGATGCCAAGCAAGCAAAACCCGCTTCGTTGCAGTCGCTAGCCGGAACCGGTCGTGGTCTGTGGGGCAAAGACAGCGGCAAAGCCATCAACAAACTGCGTGAAGAATGGAAGCGTTAGACGCCGCTACTTTACCCAGCGGTGCTTTGGTGCTGGTGGATAGCGCTCCGATTATCTATACGCTGGAAGCGCACGCAAAATTTGCCGCGCGCTTCGCGCCACTGTTTCAGCGCCACGCCGACGGCGAGATTGTCCTGGCCGTTACCACCGTCACCGTTGCGGAAGTGCTGACCGGTCCATTGAAAGCGGGTGAAGAAGTGCTTGCCAAGCGTTATCGGGCCGTCCTGGAAGCTTGGCATGTCGTGGATTTCACCTGCGATATCGCCGAAAGCGCTGCCCGCTTGCGTGGGAAATACGGTTTGAAATTACCCGATGCCATTCAAGTGGCGAGTGCCTTGGCAATCCATGCCGATGCGCTGGTGACGCATGATCGTGATTTTTCGGAAGTACGTGGCTTGCGGGTTCTGGTATGAGCGTATTTACCGAACCCAAGCGCCGCCACCGCATCCCCCGCCAGCCGCATTGCCAAGGATAGAGACTATGAATGTGCCGCACGAATCCAGACCCGGACTTGAGGGCAAAGTAGCGATCATTACCGGTGCCACCGGCGGCATTGGCGAAGCGAGCGCGAAGCTGTTTCTGCAGCAAGGCGCCAAGGTCATGCTGGTCGCCCGTTCGGCGGAAAAGCTGCAAGAGACCCGCGAGCGTCTGGAGGTCACTGCCGGGCTCGGCCATTTCGTCGCCGAAGCCGCCGATGAATCGGCGATGGCGGCGGCGGTGGCCGCCACCATCAAGACCTTCGGCGGCGTCGACCTGCTGTTTGCCAATGCCGGCACCGAAGGCGTGGTCGCCCCGATCGAAGCGCTGCGGCTGGCGGACTTCGAGGAGGTACTTCGCACCAACGTGCTCGGCGTCTGGCTGGCGATGAAACACTGCGTCGCGCCGATGAAGCAACGCGGCGGCGGCGCCATGCTCGCCACCGCCTCGATCGCCGGTGTGGTCGGCTTTGCCAATGCGGCACCGTATATCGCCAGCAAGCACGCGGTCTGCGGGCTGGTCAAGAGCAGCGCGCTGGAGTTGGGCGGGTTCGGCATCCGCGTCAATGCCATCGCCCCGGGGCCGATCGACAACCGCATGATTCGCTCGATCGAATCGCAATTGGCGCCGGACGACCCCGACGCCGTGCGCGTCGGTATGAAGGCTTTGATCGCCCTGCAACGCTACGGCAGCAACGAAGAAGTCGCCCGGCTCGCCGCATTTCTGCTCAGCGATCAGGCCTCGTACTGTAGCGGCGGCGTGTATATGGTCGATGGCGGCTATGTAGCCGCCTAATCAGCGCCGTCAGCGGGACTGAGCTTGGCCCTGAACCTGCTCGCCCAGCGCCAGCGCGGCAGGGCCTTCAAATGCCGGGCGGCGACTAGCGGGGGCTGGCCCGGCCTGCGCTGCCTGGCGCCCGGTTCGCACTCAGCCATCGATGCCCCGTCCTGGGTGCTGCGCTCGCTCATTCCGGTCAGTCTGCCCGACTTTGCGATCGCCGCGCTCGGGGCCTGGATTTTCGAGCTCACCCCGGGGGGCATGCAGCAGCTTGCAACGCGGCCGGCAGCGAGCCCGCTCCCGCCCTCCCCTGCCACCGTTCCCCGGTTTCCCGGTCCGGTCCCGCACTGGTCGCGAAGCTCTACCGCTCTGACAGCTTTTTGCTGTAGATTGTTGATCCGAATGGGCCTTGGGCGGTTTCGGTCATGGCGACACAGATCAATCCGACAGCGTTGTCCGGTCTTCCCGGATTCGTTCGCCGACTCGTGGTCGAGGGGGTGATCGGCGAGGACGACGCGCGCAAGGCAGTCGAGGCCTCGAACAAGCAGAAAATTCCGCTGGTCAGCTACCTGGTGCAAAACGGCCTGGCGCCAGCGGCCCAGGTGGCCTTTGCCGCCTCGGTGGAATTCGGTATTCCGCTGCTTGATATCGATTCGGTGGATTTCCGCCATCTGCAAATCAAACTGGTCCAGGAATCGCTGATCCAGCAGCACAATATCTTGCCACTGTTCAAACGCGGCAGCCGCTTGTTCGTCGGCATCACCGACCCGACCAATCTGCGCGCCCTGGACGACGTCAAGTTTCAGGCCAATATGCCGGTCGATCCGGTCATCATCCCGGAAGACAAGCTCGACCGTGCCATCGAACGCGCGCTGGCCGGGGTCGAGCAGCTCAACCAGCAGATCGGCGACGACGATGAGGACGTAGCCCTGCTCAACGCCGAGTCCGGTACCGACGACGAGGGTGGCGGCGGCACCGACGTGGCCAGCGGCGACGACACGCCGGTGGTCAAGTTCATCAACAAGGTGCTGCTCGATGCAATCAAGCGCGGCGCCTCGGATATCCATTTCGAGCCCTACGAGGCGATCTGCCGGGTGCGCCTGCGCATCGACGGCATGCTCAAGCAGGTGGCCACGGCGCCGATGAAGCTGGCTCCCCGCATCGCCGCGCGCATCAAGGTGATGTCCGGCCTGGACATCGCCGAACGCCGGCTGCCGCAGGACGGCCGCATCAAACTCAATATCTCCAAGACCAAGTCGATGGATTTTCGCGTCAGCACCTGCCCTACCCTGTTCGGGGAAAAGTGCGTGCTGCGTATTCTTGACGCCTCGGCGGCCAAGCTCGGCATCGAGAAACTGGGGTACGAGGAAGAGCAGCAGGAGCGCTTCCTCGACGCGATCAGCAAGCCCTACGGAATGGTGCTGGTGACCGGCCCGACCGGCAGCGGCAAGACCGTGTCCTTGTATACCGCGCTGAATATCCTGAACACCGATTCGGTCAATATCTCGACCTGCGAAGACCCGGTCGAAATCCGCGTACATGGCATCAACCAGGTGCAGCAGAACACCAAGAAGGGCATGACTTTCGCGACCGCACTGCGCTCGTTCCTGCGCCAGGACCCGGACATCATCATGGTCGGCGAAATCCGCGACCTGGAAACCGCCGAGATCGCCATCAAGGCCGCCCAGACCGGCCACTTCGTGCTGTCCACCCTGCACACCAATGACGCACCGCAGACCATCGCACGCCTGATGAACATGGGCATCGCGCCGTACAACATCACTTCTTCGGTCACCCTGATCACCGCACAGCGGCTGGCCCGGCGCCTGCACGATTGCAAGAAGGCGGTCAAGCTGCCACGCGCCGCCCTGCTCGCCGAGGGTTTCAACGAGGCCGAAGTCGATGACCTGACCCTGTACGAGCCGAACGGCTGTTCCGGCTGCAACGAAGGCTACAAGGGCCGGGTCGGCATCTACCAGGTCATGCCGATGTCCGAGGAGATCCAGAGAATCGTACTGGAAGGTGGAAATGCCATGCAGATCGCAGCAGAGTCGCGCCGGATCGGCATTAATGACCTGCGCCTGTCGGCGCTCAAAAAGGCCCGCGACGGCATGACCAGCCTCGCCGAAATCAACCGCGTCACCAAGGACTAAGCCATGGCCACTCTGACCGCGACCAAACCCAAGCCGAACACCGGCAAGAACCAGCCACGCGGCGACCAGTTGAAGACCTTCATCTGGGAAGGCGTAGACAAGCGCGGCAAGAAGATGAAGGGCGAGTCGCTCGCCAAGAACGAGAATCTGGTCAAGGCCGAGCTGCGCAAGCAGGGTCTCAACCCGACCGGGGTCAAGGAGAAAAAGCCCGGCCTGTTCGGTGGCAGCGGCAAGGTCACTCCCGGCGAAATCGCGATCTTCAGCCGCCAGCTGGCGACCATGATGAAATCCGGTGTGCCGCTGGTCCAGGCGATCGAGATCATCGGCAGCGGCCACAAAAATGCCGCCATGACCAAACTGCTGACCTCGGTCAAAAACGATATCGAGGGCGGCTCGGCGTTGAACGAGGCGCTGGCCAAACACCCGGTACAGTTCGATGAACTGTTCGTCAACCTGACTCGCGCCGGCGAACAGGCCGGCGTGCTCGACACCGTGCTCGATACCATCGCTTCCTACAAGGAAAACATGGAAGCCCTGAAGGGCAAGATCAAGAAGGCGATGTTCTATCCGGCCGCGGTGATCGCGGTGGCAATCATCGTCAGCGGTGTCTTGCTGATCTTCGTGGTGCCGCAGTTCGAATCGGTGTTCGCCAACTTCGGCGCGGAACTGCCAGCCTTTACCCAGGCCATCGTCAACCTGTCGCGGTTCATGGTCGCCTATTGGTGGGCCGCCCTGCTGATCGCGGGTGGCTCGATTTTCTTCCTGGTGCAGTCGATCAAGCGCTCCAAGAAGGTCGCACATTTCTTCGATCGGATGTTGCTCAAGCTGCCGGTGATTGGGCAGATCCTGCACCAGTCGGCAATCGCGCGTTTCTCGCGCACCCTGGGCCTCACCTTCCGCTCCGGTGTGCCCCTGGTCGAGGCGCTGGAAACCGTCGGCGGCGCCACCGGCAGCGTGGTCTATGCCGAAGCGGTGGTCAAGGTCAAGGATGACGTCTCGGTCGGTTATCCGCTCAATGTGGCGATGCGCCAGGTCGGACTGTTCCCGAACATGGTCGTGCAGATGACCGCGATCGGCGAAGAAGCCGGCGCCTTGGACACCATGTTGTTCAAGGTCGCCGAATTCTACGAGGCCGAGGTCAACAATGCGGTTGACGCCCTGTCGAGCCTGCTCGAACCATTCATCATGGTCATCATCGGCGGCCTGGTCGGCAGCATGGTGATCGGCATGTACCTGCCAATCTTCAAGCTCGGCGCGGTGATCTAAGCGTTGACGTTTGTGGGAGCGACGGTACGTCGCGACTGTCGCGTCGGTAGCCATGTCGCGACGTGCCGTCGCTCCCACAAAAAGCGGCAGCCGCGACGCGCCACCGCTCCCACCTCGCCTCAGTCCCCTGCCCCCAACAAATCGATCATCGGTTCCAGATAGTTCTGGTATGGCTTCCACGCAGAAGTGTGGTCGCGGCGGATGCCGCCGCGCACCTGGGCGCTGCTGGCGGTGGCGACCGCGCTGGTGTTGCGGTCGATATCCAGCGAACCCGCTTCGAACGGCAGGCCAAGATAGTCCATCACCTTTTGCCCGACCGTGCTCGGGTCGTTGACCAAATGGCGATAACTCACGTCGAAGATCCGTCCGGGCAGAACCCGCTGCCAATGCGCCATCAGCCGCTGGTAGCCGAGGAAGTATTCCGCCATTTCGCGCTGGTCGTAGGAATAGCCGCAGGCGAAGGTAAACGGAATGCGCAGGTTGGAAAAGCAGGTATCCATCGGATCGCGCACCATGTGCAGGAACTTTGCCTGCGGCAGCGCTCGGGCGATCAGCCCGATATTCAGAAAATTCGACGGCAGCTTTTCGGTGACGTAGCGGCGACCGCGCGATCGCGCCGCCAAAGCGCGCAGAAAGCCCTGGCCCAGCTCGGCGAAGTCGATGTCGCGGCTACGTTCGAGCAGGGCCTGATCGAGGGCGCCGGTCATGTGGTAATCGCACTGCCACTTCAGTTGGGCAGTAAACGCGTAGCTCTCCCCGGCATCGCTGATCTGGCTGTGACCACCCAGAATGCGCTCGAGCAGGGTCGTACCCGAGCGGTGCATGCCGATGATGAAGATCGGCGTCAGCGCCTCCGGGTCGGGCGGTGCGGTCGGCGCGGCGCAAAAGTCCGCATCGCAGACCTGGGCGACGCGTGCCAGCAACCCCATGGCCTGGCCGTGGTCGTAGCCAAGCAGTTTGCGCTTGCTGGCGCTGGCGCGCATCAGGATCGGCCAGGCCTCGTCGTAGCGGGCCAGGTCGTTCAGCTCAGAAAACAGCGCGAAGCCGGTGGTCACTTCGCCTGGACTGCCCGGGCGAGCCTGCTTTAGCGCCGCCTGCAGACGTGGGACGTGATTGGATTCCAGGGTCTGCCGACGCAGGCCGGCGAGCGCCCAGTGCGCCTGCGCGTGCTGGGGTTGCAGCGCCAGACAACGCTCGAACCCGGCCTCGGCCGTGGCCAGATCGCCGTAGAACAGATGCGTGGTGGCACGAAAGTAGTGCGCGGCCGCGTTATTCGGGTCGCGGGCCACGGCCAGCTCGGCGAACTCGGTTGCGTCTTGATTGGCGCCCACATTGTTCAGCAGGGTGCCCGCCTCGGCCAGGGCCATGGCCGGCGCCTCGGCACGAAAGCGCGGGTGCTGCAGACAGGCGCGCAGGGCATCCACTTCCAGAAAGATCATCAACTGGCGGGCCAGGGCCAGCACCCAAAGTGGTTCTTTGATCGGCTCGGCACTGGCCCGCAGGGCCAGTTCCCAGGACTGTCGATAGCGGCCCAGGCGCAAGGCAGTAGTCGAGCGGCGCAGCAGCGCCTCGACATGCTTCGGAGACTTCTTCAGGAACAAGTCCAGCTCGCGGGCAGCGGCAGCCCAGGCGCGGCGCGCCATCAGGTCATCGATCGAGGAAAAGGGGTCGTGCGGCACGGCCATCGGCGAAACATCCCAAGCTAAGACCGCCCACCGTACCCAGCGATCCGGGAAATGGCAAGACCGACGGCGCCCGTCGCTCCCACAAACCGCCCGAGCCGCCCGAGCCGCCCCTGTGGGAGCGACGTTACGTCGCGACTGTCGCTGTTTGTGGGAGCGGCGGCACGTCGCGACTGTCGCGTCGGTAGCCATGTCGCGACGTTCCGTCGCTCCCACAATTCCCGCCAACGGAATTGCAGCGCGTAGGCTGGCGGGGTGAACGCGTAGGCTGGCAGGGTGAACGCGTAGGCTGGCGGTGAGCGTAGCGAACCCCAGCGCCGTTGCGGCATGAGATCAACATGCTGGGGTTCCCCCGGACTTCGTCCGGGCTCACCGCCAGCCTACGGCACGGGCCCCAAAAGAAAGGGCGCCCAAGGGCGCCCTTTCTCCACAACCACTGCTGGAACGGAATCAGGCCTGGCGGCGCAGACCCATGCCGAGCAGGCCGAGGCCGATAACCAGGCTGGCGAGCAGGATCTTGCCGGCATTGCCGATCGCCGGCACCACGGCCGAGATGCCGTTGCAGGACAAAATGTAGGTCGGATTGCCGAACACCGGATCGGTCGTGGTGCAGTCCAGGGTACCGGCGGTGCTGGTACCGACCGCTGGGGCCAGACACGAAACCGTCAACACCTGGCTGCCACCCGGGGCGATGGTCGTCGGGAAGGTCGGGCTGGTGATGGTGAAACCGGCCGAAGCGGTGCAACTGGTCAGGTCATACGGAGCGGTGCCACCGGTGTTGGTGAACAGCAGGCTGCCGGTCGCCGTGGTGCCCGCAACCGCCGTCGCATTCACTGTACCACCCGGGGCTGGGCTCGAGGCACCGTTCGGCGCCACGGTTCCGGCCGGGCAATCGATCTGCGCGGTCAGTGCGGCCGGATCCGGGTCCGGGGTCGCGTTCTGCGCGCAGCTCAGAGTGGCACTGACAACCGCCGCCTGACGCACGCAGGACACGCCGATAACCGGGGCGTTGTTGCCCACGGTCGCCGGTGCAACGATGGTACGCGAGCCACCGCCGGTGATCTGGAAGTTGCTGGCACCGGTCGCTGGGATCGTGCAGGTCAGCGCCAGGCTGGCCGTGGCCACACCAGCGGTGTCGATATTCACCGGCACCGAACCATTCGCGGCCACATTGATCGGACCGACCGGCGGCTGCACCACCGCACCCAGACTGGCGGTCGGGGCGGTCGGGCCAGCAACGCCAATGCAATCGACGTTGTAGGTGACCGGGCTGGCCGGGCTGGTGCCGTCATGGGCAAAAGACAAAACCTGCGAGTTGGTTCCAATCGCTGCCGAGGCGCAGGAAATGGTGTAGGCAACACCGCCGCCGCCATCCGCATCGGTCTGGATGGTGTTCGGCGTGATGCTCAGCTCACCACTCAGCCCAGTCGGCGCCTGGATCGTCAATGTCGAACCCGCCTGCCCGGTATTGCTGATAGTCAACGTCGAAGGAGTCGCACCACCGCCAACGATATCGTTGATGGTAATGGTGCTCGTCGGTGTCGGAACCGAGCTCAGGGCGGGTTGGGGGCCGGCGACGACATTGATTACGCCATCGGTAGTTCCACAGGTTTGCGAACCCGCGCCCGAATCCGAGCAAAGTGTTGCTCCAGGTGCAAAAGTCAACGCATACGCGGTTCCAGCGGTCTGCGGATTGTTGACCGTAAAGGTCAAAGTGCAAGCGGTACCAGTCGGCAACAGGGAGAGCGCCGGATCGACATCCTGAATGCGAATAGTGTTTGGACTGAACAGCACGCAGCTGTCAGCATTTCCGTTAGCCAACGCAACTGACATCTGGGTGTTGTCAAATGTAATGTCCGTCTGGTAGCCGATAACAGTGGTGGGACCCGGGGCCGCATCGCCGGTGAAAACAACCGACAAACCCGCAGGCGTAGTTGCTCCGCCGCTCAAGCCAACAGTGGCACTACTCGGACTGATTGCCAGAGAAGCGGCATTCACGCCTAAGGCACCGACTGCGCCCGCCAACCCAAGCATCAAAGAAAGGGCGCACTTATTATAATTGAACATGGTGAGTTTTCCTTACTGGATAATTATTGAATGACAGCCGTGGCGCTGATCGGATTCGCATCCCTGTCTGCAACCAGAAGTTCGGAAACAACCAGTTTCCCTTGTGATTTGCCTTTGGCGCTCACTCTTCCAATCGATACCATACCTTGCGGCAACGTCGCATTGGTCGCACTGTAAACCAGAACCAGCACTTCGCCGGCTTCAGTAACCTTGCAACTGCCAATATGAGATTTGGGTAAGTCTCCAAGACAATTGCTGATATCTAGGCCACCTTTCGAAAGACCATCAACCTTAACCCGAATCTGCAGTCCGACTGCTGTTCCATCTGAAATGTAGTCCAGGCTGAAGATGCGTCCTGCAGCTTTTGAGCTGGCTTGGTCCTGAATAATTAATTCATTGTTCTGGGCCGCGAACGAAGCAGCACAAAACATAAGTAAAGCCGACACGGTAGTTAACATAGTGCGAAGCATGTTCGTTCTCCCTTGAATTAAAGGTGGCAGGTCTGGCCTGCGGGGACAGGAGTATTGATCAAATTAACTACACACACTCGATCAAAAATATTTACCGAACCATCTTCGGTGCAATCTGGCTGACCGGAAGCCAACGACACTGCGTTGATCTCGTTGATAACTACTACGTTATCGAAAATATTCAACGCGCCGCCAGTATTGTTCGCATCGCCTCGACACAGGCCGGGAATCGCCGTGCTGCGCCGCGATTCGAAGGCATCGACTTCGATGCTGCCAGCACCGCCCGTGGTGCCAACCCAACCCAACTGGGCAAAATCCGGGCCGTTAGTGCCACTCGAGGAAGCGAATCCACTTAGGCTAGCCGTAGCATTGGGCGTTGGGCTGGCATTGCCCTGGACCGAGACATCCAGGGTGCCGCCGGTGCGGTGCCAGGTCAGGGTCACGTTGTACCACTTGGCGTTGGGAGCCGAGGAGGGCGCACCGATCGTGGCCACGACGCTGGCCGAGTTGACCACTTCGAATTGCTGGGTACCGCGGTTGTACTGGACGCGGTAGACCATGGTGTTGGCGCCGTCCGGGGCGCCTTCGGCGACGCGGAAGATGGTCTGGGTGCCGGTGTCGACCGCCGGACGCACGTAGAAACGAGCGATGTAGTCGGCTTCGGCGGCGGGGGTGCCGTCCTGTACGTACTGGCCGCTCGCCGAGGCGCGCAGACCACAGAGGCCTGAGTAGCGCAGCGAAGTGCCGCCGCCGCCGCCATTGGGCTGGCCGGCGACGACACCGCCAATGGCGCCAGCGC
>JBGSKT010000097.1:0-6365 GCA_041741075.1 Lysobacterales bacterium | reverse complement strand
GCCGGGATGGGAAATGGCGGCCGGGCTGGCGTCGAACCCGCCTCCGCCCCCGCGCCACTGACTGTGGCAAAGCGCCGCAGCTGAGCCGCCGTGGCGGCTGGCATAATGAGCGGTCCGGCCTGGGGTGATCGCGTCCGTGGTTCAGCTTCTCATCCATCTGCGCTATCTGGCGGTCATGCTGCAATTGCTGACCATCTGGTGGGTCCGGGAGCGCCTGCAATTGGCGATTCCGATTCAGCCGCTGGTCGCCATCAGCGCACTGCTGTTGCTGTTCAATCTGGTGATTCACGGCGTGCACCGGTTCGGGCACGCGTTGAACGGGCGTGCCGCCCTGTTCGGGCAATTGGCCGTGGATCTGCTGGCCCTGACCGGGTTGCTGTACTTCAGCGGCGGTTCCGGCAACCCGTTCGTTTCCCTATATCTGGTGCCGATCGCGATTGCCGCCACCGCGCTGGAGTTCGGCCCGGTGCTGGCGCTGACCGCGCTCAGTGCCGTGCTGTACACCTGGCTGATGACCCACTACCTGCCCCTGCCGCACGCGCATGGCGGCGATTTTGCCCTGCACGTCTCGGGGATGTGGATCAACTTCCTGCTCAGCGCGGCGATCATGGTTGCGGTGCTCGGGCGGTTCATGGTCATGCTCAAGGCCGAGCGGCGACGATGGTCCGAAATTCGCGAGCGAACCTTGCGCGATGAATCGCTGCTCGCCCTGGGTGCCTTGGCAGCTGGCACCGCGCACGAATTGAATACACCGCTGACCACGCTCGGGCTGTTGATCGACGACTGGGAGCTGAGCGGGCAGCGACCGCAGGCGGAAGATTTCAGCAGCCTGCGCGAACAACTGCGGCGCTGCCGCGAACACGTGCGTGCGCTCGCTGATCTGGCCCGGCGCGGGGCCACCGACGAAACCGTGGTCATGGCCGCGGACAGTTTTGTCGAGTCCTGTCTGGATCGCCTGGCGCTACTCCGGCCGGGGGTCGACGTGAGCCTGGGCGGCGCGGTCAGTGCGGCGCGTCTGCGGGTGGAGCCGACCCTGCCACAGGCCATCATCAACCTGCTGAACAATGCTGCGGACGCCGCCCTGGTCGCCGGACAGGCGGCCGAAATCCAGGTGGAACTGGAAGTTCAGGGCGAGCGGCTGTGGATCCGCATTATGGATCGTGGTCTCGGGCCGGATCGGCCGGGAGCGGCGGTGAACACCGCTACGCAGCGAGGTGGGCTCGGTATCGGTCTGTTGATTTCCAATGCCAGCATCGAACGTAACGGCGGCGAACTGCGGCACTACCCGCGGCCGGGCGGCGGTTCGGTGGTGCAGGTCGATCTGCCGCTGGCGGGTGCCGAATGACCTCGGCGTCAGGCTACCTGTTGGTCGACGATGATCCTGCCTTCTGCCGCATCGTTGCGCGCAGTCTGGAGCGAAGCGGCGCCGTGGTCGATGCGGTGCACGATGCCGAAAGCGCGCGCGCCGCGGCGCAGCGTTTGCAACCGCAGCGCATCCTGCTCGACCTTCGCCTCGGCGCCGACAACGGCCTGCAACTGATCGCCGATCTGCTTGCGGCCAGCCCGAATAGCCGTATCGTGCTGGCCACCGGCTTCGCCAGTATCACCACGGCGGTCGAGGCGATGCGCCGCGGCGCGTTCAATTACCTGCCCAAGCCGTTCGATCTGGCGACCCTGCTGCGTGCTTTCGAGGAACAGCCCGGATTGCCCGCGGCCACGCCGTTACCGGACTCGCCGCCGACCTTGCGGCGCCAGGGATGGGAGCATCTGCAACGGGTGCTGGCCGAGTCCGGCGGTAACATCTCGGCCGCCGCCCGCCTGCTCGGTATCGACCGGCGCACCTTGCAGCGGCGCCTGGCCAAGCACCCGGAGCGCGAGCGTCGCTGACGCCGGCGCGAGGTCGGCAAATGCTGGTCTGGTTCAGGCGTCGCTGGATTGGGCGCAGTCGAGACAGCGGGTAGCGGTTGGCATTGCACAAAGGCGCGCCGGAGCAATGGCTTCGCCGCAACGACAGCAATTGCCATAACGACCTGCGCGGTGACGGACCAGTGCGGCGTCGATCCGAGCCAGTTCCAGACCCAGGTTCTGACGCGAGGCCATCGCCATCTGCTGTTGACCGATCGCATCGATGCGGCTGACCCGGCCCTGCGCCGACTGATCGAGAACGACCGGGCGGCTGGCCTGGTCGAGCAGGGACTGGGTGGCGGTGATCTGCTCGCGCTTCTGGTGCAGGGCGGCAACCAGCCCGGCGTGGGGGTCGTTGTGCATACCGGTCCAGTGGTAGCGGGAGGTAGGTGCAGTGTATTCGCAGGACCGCGGCCGCCGGGTGTACGGAAAAAAGCAACGGCCGGGGCAGCGAAGCTGGCCCGGCCGTTCGCCCGCAGCGCGTGAGGGCTTATTTGCCCTTGAGGCCGGCGGCCTTGCGCAGCGCCTCGGCGCGGTCGGTCAGTTCCCAGGAGAAAGCGGTGAATGGCGCGCTCTTGTGTTGCACGCGCTTGCCATTGACGATTTCTTCCCACTGGTAGTGGCTGTTGGGCACCGGTTTGCGGCCGAAGTGACCGTAGGCCGCGGTCTGCTGGTACATCGGATGGATCAAGTCCAGCATTTTCAGGATGCCGTACGGGCGCAGGTCGAAATGCGCGCGAATCAGCTTCTCGATCTTGTCGTCGCTGATCTTGCCGGTGCCGAAGGTGGTGACCGAAATCGAGGTCGGTTCGGCCACGCCGATGGCGTAGCTGAGCTGCACTTCGCATTTGTCGGCGAGGCCGGCGGCGACCACATTCTTGGCGACGTAGCGGGCCGCGTAGGCGGCCGAGCGATCGACCTTGGACGGGTCCTTGCCAGAAAACGCCCCGCCGCCGTGGCGGGCCATGCCGCCGTAGGTATCGACGATGATCTTGCGCCCGGTCAGGCCGGCGTCGCCGACCGGACCACCGATCACGAACTTGCCGGTCGGATTGATGTGTACCCGGCTCTTCGGCAGATTCGCCAGCCAGGCCTTGGGCAGCACCGGCTTCAGAATATGTTCGTAGACGCCTTCGACCAGGTCCTTGTGTTTCACCTCGGGCTCGTGCTGGGTGGACAGCACCACCGCGTCGAGCCCGGCGACCTGGCCGTGCTCGTAGCGCAGGGTGACCTGCGACTTGGCGTCCGGGCGCAGCCACGGCAGCGGCGAATTCTTTTTCTTGCGAATCCGTGCCTGCTGCTCGACCAGCCGGTGCGAGTAGTAGATTGGTGCCGGCATGAACTCGGGCGCCTCGTTGCAGGCATAGCCGAACATCAGGCCCTGGTCGCCGGCGCCCTGTTCCTCCGGCTTTTTGCGGTCGACGCCCTGGTTGATGTCCGGCGACTGCTTGCCGATCAGGTTGATCACGCCGCAGGTGCCGCCGTCGAAGCCGACCGTCGAGCTGTTGTAGCCGACCCCGGTGATGACCCGGCGCACCAGGGCTTCCAGGTCGATCCAGGCACTGGTGGTGATCTCGCCAGCGACGATCGCGACCCCGGTCTTGACCAGGGTTTCGCAGGCGACGCGCGCGCGCGCGTCCTGGGCCAGGATCGCGTCGAGTACGGCATCGGAGATCTGGTCGGCGAGTTTGTCCGGGTGGCCTTCGGACACGGATTCGGAGGTGAACAGGTGACGGCTCATTGCGTGTGTTTATCCTTGTATCCGGATGGAAAGATGAAAGGCCGGACATGATAGGGCAAATCGATGAGGAATTGGGGGTCGGGGGTCGGCAATCGGGAATCGGGAATCGGGAATCGGGAATCGGGAATCGGGAATCGGGAATCGGGAATCGGGAATCGGGAATCGGGAATCGGGAGACGGGAATCGGGAGACGGGAGACGGGAGACGGGAGACGGGAGACGGGAGACGGGAATAGGTTGTGCTGAGTGCAGCGGTGTGTAACGGCGAAGCCGGTCGGCGCAACTGCTCTTGCCTTTCGTCTGTCCTCTGTCCTCTGTCCTCTGTCCTCTGATCCCCACTGGACCCAAATACGAATGAATCGTAATATGGAGGCCTGCTGGCGCCTCGGCCAGCGCAGGTTCGGCCACCAACCATGCCAGCGGGCGAGTTGCATACGATCGACCAGATGCCGCGCGGACAACGTCGGCGTGTGTTGGACTTGCTCGGCAATGCCGAATTCGGGCCCATGGACGCGCTGGTCACCCGGCGTCTGAAGGAGCTTGGTTTCCTGCCCGGAGCCTGGGTCGAGGTGATCGGACATGGCTTCTTCGGCCGCGACCCGGTGTCGATACGCCTCGGTGGCAGCAAGTTCGCACTGCGTCGGGCCGAAGCGCGCAAGGTGCGGGTGGAAACGGCTGGACCATGAGCAGCAGCACCCTTCGGCTGGCCCTGGTCGGCAACCCCAATTGCGGCAAGACCGCCTTGTTCAATCTGCTCACCGGTGCGCGCCAGAAGGTCGCCAATTACGCCGGGGTGACGGTTGAGCGGCGCAGCGGCGTGTTCGTCGATGGCAATGGGCGGCTCTGCGAGATCCTCGATCTGCCCGGCAGCTACAGCCTGCATGCCAACAGCGAAGACGAGGCGATTGCCCGCGATGCGGTGCTCGGGGGCCTACGTGGCGAACGCCAACCGGATCTGATGCTGGCGGTGCTGGACGCCACCCACCTGCACCTGGGCCTGCGCCTGGTACTGGAATTGAAGGCGCTCGGGCGGCCGATGGTGGTGATACTGAACTGCATCGACGCCGCCCGTGCCCGCGGCATGGTGATCGACGCCGAGGCCCTGTCGCGCGAGCTCGACTGTCCGGTGGTGAGCACGGTGGCGATTACCCGTGGCGGCGCCGAGCAGTTGCTGGCGGCGCTGCCGGCGTTTGCGCCGGCCGCACAGTCCCTGCTCAAGCTGACCGGCCAGAGCGTCGAATCGCTTTATCAGGAAGTCGATCGCATCCTGGCCCGGGTGCTGACCGATCCCGGCCGCTATCCGGTTTGGCAGGACCGGCTCGACCGTGTGGTCATGCATCCGATCCTCGGGGTGGCCCTGCTGGCGACGGTGATGCTGCTGATGTTCCAGGCGGTTTTCGCCTGGGCGGCGCCATTGATGGAGGGTCTGACTTTCGCGGTCGACTGGCTGGCAGCCACGACCACCGGGATGATGGCCGCGGGACCGCTGCGCAGCTTGCTGGTCGATGGCCTGTTTGCCGGCGTCGGCAGCGTGCTGGTGTTTCTGCCGCAGATTCTGATTTTGTTCCTCTTCATCGGAATCCTCGAAGACTCGGGCTATCTGGCGCGAGCGGCATTGATCGCGGATCGAACGATGGCGAAGGTGGGGTTACAGGGAAAGTCGTTCATTCCGCTTCTGTCGGCGTATGCGTGCGCGGTGCCGGCGATCATGGCAACGCGGACGATTGAGAACAAGCGGGACCGCATCGCGACGATCCTGATTGCGCCGTTCATGACGTGTTCGGCGCGGCTGCCGGTATACATCCTGATCATTGCGGCGTTCATTCCGGACCGGCCGCTTGTCGGCCGGTTGCTGAGCACGCAGGCGGGCGCTTTGTTCGGGCTGTACATACTGGGTTTTCTGGCGGCTGCATTTACGGCGCGGGCCTTGAAGTCCTCGATTCTGAAAAGCGACCGGACCCCGTTTGTGATGGAACTGCCGCCGTACCGGCGGCCAACGCTACGATCGCTGGGGCTGAGACTGCTGGACCGGGCGAAGGTATTTCTGCGGCGGGCGGGCACGGTGATTCTGGTTGTTGCAATCGGGTTGTGGATACTGGCGCACGTGCCGCTCGACCATGGCAAGGCGCCCCAGATCCGCGACAGCCTGGCGGGAACGGTGGGCCGGGTGGTGGAGCCGGTGATCCGTCCGCTCGGGTTCAACTGGAAGATCGGCATTGGGCTCATCACGAGTTTGGCGGCGCGCGAAGTGATCGTGGGAACGCTCGGCACCATTTACGGGATCGAGAACGCGGATGAAGAGTCCATGGGATTGCGCGAAGCACTGCGCCGGGATCTTGCGCCGGGCGGGGCGGCGGCGTTACTGATTTTCTTCGCCTTCGCGATGCAATGCATGTCGACGGTGGCGGTGGTGAAGCGGGAAACGGGCGGATGGAAGTGGCCGGCAGTGCAGTTCGGCTACATGACGGGGCTAGCCTACGTATGCGCATGGGCGGCCAACGTGGCCGTGACCCGCTGGCTGGCCTAGGGCGATTGTCCGCACCTACGCCCAAGCCTGCTGCTACTCTCAATAGATGTCGATCATGCTCGACGAGATCCGGCAGCAGCCGGACATTCTCGACCGTACTTTGCGGGAACAAATTCCCGCGGTGGAAGAATTAAAGCGGCGCATTGCCGAGCGGCGGCCGCGGCTGGTGGTGCTGGCGGCGCGAGGCACCTCC
>JBGSKT010000096.1:0-10996 GCA_041741075.1 Lysobacterales bacterium | reverse complement strand
GTTGCCGGCGCTGACCCAGCCGCTGCTCGGCATCTGTCTCGGCATGCAACTGCTGTTTGATAGCTCCGAAGAATCCGACACCGACTGTCTGGGTATCCTGCCCGGTCGGGTGCGGCGCTTGCGCGAAAGCGACTGCGGCCGGGTGCCGCACAGCGGCTGGAACCAGCTGCGCGCGCAACGCGAGTCGCCGCTGCTGGCCGGACTTCCGGATCCGGCTTATGCCTATTTCGTACACAGCTATGCCGCACCCATCGGACCGACCACGGTTGCCAGTTGCGATTACGGCCACAACTTCTCGGCCATGGTTTCCACCGGCAATTTCCACGGCGCGCAATTCCACCCGGAACGCTCCGGCCCGGTTGGCAGCCTGATCCTGCGCAACTTCCTGGCGCTCGCCGCATGATCATCGTTCCCGCCATCGACCTGCGCGACGGCCGCGTGGTGCGCCTGCGTCAGGGCGACTATCAGGCCGAAACCCGCTACCCCGATGCGCCCACGGCGCTGGCCCGGGCCTATGCCGACGCCGGTGCCCGCGAACTGCATCTGGTCGATCTGGACGCGGCCCGCCACGGCCGGGCGACCCAGGGTGATCTGATCGCCGCGATCGCCACCACACCTGGTCTCAGCGTCCAGGCCGGCGGCGGCGTGCGCCGTGCCGAAGATGTCGAAGCATTACTCGCCGCGGGTCTGGCCCGGGTGGTGATCGGCAGTGTCGCCGTGCGCGCGCCGGAGCAGGTGATCGACTGGTCGCAACGCTTCGGCCCGGAGCGCATCGTGCTCGCGCTGGATACCCGGCGTGCAGCCGATGGCCAGTATCGATTGCCGGTGGCGGGCTGGACCGAAGCCAGCGAGGTCGAGTTGTTCGATGCCATGGCGCGGTTTTGCGACGCCGGCCTGAACCACTTCCTGGTCACCGACATCGCCGTCGACGGGATGCTGTGCGGGCCCAATCTGGCACTCTATGCCGAGATCAGGCAGCGCTTTCCGGATGCGCGCGTGCAGGCCTCGGGCGGCATCGCCAGCCGCGCCGATCTACGTGCCCTGGCCGCGCTCGGCATGCACGCAGCGATCATCGGCCGCGCCCTGCTGGAAGGACGCTTCACCCTGGCCACGGCGCTGGCATGCTGACCCGGCGCATCATTCCCTGCCTGGACGTGCGCGATGGCGTGGTCGTCAAGGGTGTGCGCTTTCGCGATCACGTCGTGGTCGGCGAGATCGAACAGCTCGCGCTCGCCTACCGCGACCAGGGCGCCGACGAACTGGTGTTCTACGACATCAGCGCCAGTCCGGCCGGGCGCAGTGCCGATCTGACCTGGGTCGAGCGGGTGGCGCGTCTGCTCGATATTCCGTTCTGTGTCGCCGGTGGCATCACTACCGTCGCCACCGCCCGGCGCATCCTGCATGCCGGTGCCGACAAGATTTCGGTCAATTCCCCGGCGATCGCGCGGCCCGAACTGATCAATGAACTGGCCGCCGAATTTGGTGTGCAATGCGTGGTGGTTGGCATCGACAGCCAATGGCAGGATGGCCAATGGGTGGTCCACCAGTACACCGGCGATCCCGAGCGCTCGCGCGCGGTGCCGCTCGCCACCCTCGACTGGGTGGCCGAGGTGATCGAGCGCGGCGCCGGCGAAATCGTGCTGAATTGCATGCGCGCCGACGGCACCCGCAATGGCTACGACATCGAGCAATTGCAGGCGGTGCGCGCGATCTGTCGGTTGCCGCTGATCGCCTCCGGTGGCGCCGGCAGCCGCGAACATTTCCTGCAGGTATTCCGCGAAGCCGACGTCGACGGTGCGCTCGCCGCCAGCGTGTTCCATCAGGGTACGATGGCCATCCCCGAACTCAAATCCTGGCTCGCCAGCCAGGGTGTAGCGATCCGGCCATGAACCTCGATCTTGAATCCCTCGACTGGAGCAAAGGCGCGGGTCTGCTGCCGGCGATCGTGCAGGACCAAGACAGCGGCCAGGTGCTGATGCTCGGCTACATGAATCGCGAGTCGCTGGCGCAGACCCTGGCCGGCGGTCGCGTCACGTTTTTCAGCCGCAGCCGCGCTCGTCTGTGGGTCAAGGGCGAGACCTCGGGCAACACCCTGGAACTGGTCGACATCACCGCCGACTGCGATAACGACAGCCTGCTGGTTCTGGTCCGCCCGCAGGGTCCGACCTGTCACCGCGGCACACCGAGTTGTTTCGATCTGCTCGCCCCGCCGCTGGCTGGCGAATTGGCGCTGCTCGATCGGACCATCGCCGAGCGCCTGCGCGATCTACCCGAGGGCAGCTACACCAGCCAGCTGGTCCAGGCCGGCACCCTGCGCGTCGCCCAGAAAGTCGGCGAAGAAGGCGTCGAGGTGGCACTCGCCGGCGCCGCCCAGTCGGCGTCCGCCCTGGTCGCGGAGTCCGCCGATCTGCTTTATCACCTGGGCGTGTTGCTGGCGGTGCGTGGCCAGAGCCTGGCCCGCGTGCTCGACCAACTGCGCGAACGCCGCGAGGCCGCCCGATGAGCCGCTGGCCCACCCTGGATGGATGCGCGCCGCGAATCATCGCCCACCGTGGTGCCTCCGGCCTGCGTCCTGAACATACCCTGCCGGGTTACCAGCTGGCGATCGACCAGGGCGCCGATATTATCGAACCGGACCTGGTGCCGAGTAGGGATGGCGTGCTGTTCGCCCGCCACGAACGTGGGCTCGGGCGCAGCACCGACATCGCCCGCCGTCCCGAATTCGCGGCGCAGTGCCAGGTGCTGGACGATGGCAGCAAGGACTGGCTTGCCGAACAACTGCACAGTCGCCAGATCGACCAGCTGCGCGCATTGCAAGCGTTCCCCGGTCGCGATCAGGGCTTCGACGGCCAGTTCGGCATTCCCCGTTTCGACCGGGTGATCGCGCTTGCCCGCGAACAATGGACTCGGGGCCGCTGGCTCGGCGTCTACCCGGAAATCAAACACCCGGATGAGTATCGCGCAGTCGGCATCGACGCTACCGGCCTGCTGATTGCCGCCCTGCGGCAACTGGCGGTGACCGGCAGCGACAGCTCGGTCTGGGTGCAATGTTTCGAACGCTGGCCCCTGCACCGCGTCAAACAGGACTGCGGCAATCCGGTGTTCGCCCTGTTCGAAGCCGAAGCCATCGGTGCGGGCGACTGGTTGCGTCGACTACGCCAGCTCTCGCCCTGGCTGGATGGTGTGGCCCTGCCCAAGGCCGCCCTGATCGGGTCCGAGGGCCACCCGGAATTGACCGCTTTGGCCCACGATATCGGCTGGCAGGTCCACGTCTGGACCCTGCGCGATGATGCGGTCATGGCCGGCTTCAACAGCGTGCAGCAGGAATATGTCGCCCTGTTCGAACAAGGCGTCGATGCCCTGTTCTGCGACTTCCCGGAAAGTGCACTGGCCGCCCGCGCACTGGCTGGGTGATGTACCCAGTGGCATACACGCGAACGCGCGCGCCTGCGCGGCATCGGCGGATGTTCGCGCCATCTTGCGACAGCGCGCAGGCTGTCAATAAGCGCAGCACAAGGCTGGCGGTGAGCCCCGGATGCAGCGCAGCGCGTAGCCCGGATGAAGCGCAGCGTAATCCGGGATGGTGAAGCGCGCAGCCCGGATGCAGCGCAGCGTAATCCGGGATGGTGAACTGGCGGTAAGCGCAGCCAGCTCCGCGCTATTTTTCGACGAAGGCCCGCTCGAACACGTAATGCCCGGGGCTGCCGATGCGCGGCGATACCTGGAAGCCGCGGGCGTCGAGGATGCGGCGGAAATCGGCGAGCATGCCCGGGCTGCCGCAAATCATGGCGCGGTCGGTTTGCGGGTTGAGTGTGGGCAGGACTAGCGCGTTGCTGATCTGGTCCTGCTCCAGCAGGGTGGTGATGCGCCCCTGGTTGGCAAAGGCTTCGCGGCTGACCGCCGGGTAATACAGCAGTTTGTCGCCGATCATCTCGCCCAGCAGTTCATGCTCGCGCAATTCGTGCCCGATGTAGTCGCGGTAGGCGAGATCCCGGGCCAGGCGCACGCCATGCACCACGATCACCCGCCCAAAACGCTCATAGGTGAGCGGATCCTTGAGAATGGCGAGAAATGGCGCCAGACCGGTGCCGGTCGCGAGCAGGTACAGGTTCCGTCCGGGCAGCAGGTCGCTGATCAACAGGGTGCCGGTCGGCTTGCGGCTGAGCAGCACCGTATCGCCTGGCTTTATGTGCTGCAGACGCGAGGTCAACGGGCCGTCCGGCACCTTGATGCTGAAGAACTCGAGTTGCTCCTCCCAGTTGGCGCTGGCGATCGAATAGGCGCGCATCAAGGGTTTGCCATTGACCTGCAAACCGATCATCACGAACTGGCCGTTCTCGAAACGGAAGCCCTCGTCGCGGGTCAGAGTGAAGCTGAAATAGGCATCGGTCCAGTGACGGACCGCGAGCACGGTTTCGGTGATGAATGGCGTCATGCGCGGGCGGTAGACGGCGGCTATGGGCAGCCGCGAAGCATGCCAGATTAGCATTGTCGTCGCTTGCTTCGGGGAATGCCCCGGCCCGGCGTCAATCGAGCGTCTGCTAATCGCAGCAATTCACTCGAAACCATTTTCAAACAGCGTGTCGGTGCCCAATGGCACGACCACGGTCGACAGGTTGTTGCCGGAGTCCGGGTCGGTCAGCCCGGCTGGCACCACCACCTGGGCGGTGTTGCTGATCGGGTTGCTCGCGGTGGGCACGACCGTGGCGGTGGCTGAATAGACCAGGCTGCCACCCTGGGGTAGATTGACCGACTGGGTGATATTGCCGTTGCCGCTGGCCAACGGGCAGACCGCCCCGCCCTGCCCGGCGCAGGTCCATTGCACGTTGCTCAAATCGGCCGGGAACAAATCCAGCACGGTGACCGCATTGGCCGCGGCCGGCCCGGCATTGCTGGCGGTGATCGTGTAGCCAATCGGCTGGCCCGGGGTGTAGGTCGACGCACTGGCAAGTTTCTGCACCGCCAGATTGGCGCTGGTCGGCACGGCCGGGCAGTCGATCACGGCGCGGATGACGAAATCGCCGGAGACACCGAGTGCGCAACTGCTGAACCAGGCGCTCGGCGGATCGGCAAAAATGCCATTGCGGCCGGCCTGGCAGCCATTGGCATCGGTGACCAGGCTCGGCCCGCTGCCCGAAGGCGAGTTGGCGAACTGGAACGAAACCACGAAGCGCTGGCCAGCGCTGACCGGCACTGCCAGGGGAATGGTGTTCTGGTCGTCCAGAAAACGGAATTCGTTGAGCACGCCATCGGTCATCAGCGGGCCGCCGATGGTTTCGAGCAGGACGCCGGGCACCGGGAAGCTGCCGTTGTCGAAAATCTCGATGGCGTTTTCGATCGACTGCGCGGCGCCACCGAACAGGGACCGCCAGAACACCTGCACCGCGACCACGGTGCCGTTGCAGGGCGAATCCAGCCACACTGCGCCCTTCTCATTGGCCGCGAAGCCGGCCTGGATGGCGCCGCTGGAAAAATCGGTCAGCGAATCATTCTTGACGGTGACTTCGGTGGCTTGCACGGCGCCAACCAAGAGGCCGAGAACGATCGCTGAGCGCAAGACCGAAGTACGCATGCTAGCTTCCCCTGAAAACCGCTGACCCGGCCGATGCTAAATCGTCAACACTGGCAAAACCGTGATGCAGTCGCGCTTTTGACGACCAAAATGCGGTTGGCGGCCCGAACCCGGCGTCCACGTTTGCTTGAACGGGCGGCTACAAAGCGTAGTGCGCGATCAGCGCCGCACGCCGGGCCGGATCGAAGTTGATCCGCTCGGAGTCGCGATCGACCAGGGCGAGCAGGCGCGGGTCCATCACCCGAAACCACAATGGCGGAACATAGGCGAGCAGAAACATACCGAAGTAGCCGGACGGCAGTTGCGGAATGCCCGGATGATTGCGCAGTGCCTGATAGCGGCGGCTGGCGTGGGCGTGGTGGTCGGAATGGCGCTGCAGATGGAACACGATCAGGTTGGAGACCAGGTGATTGCTGTTCCAGGAATGTTCGGGTCGGCACGGCGGATAGCGGCCATCGGGCAAGGCCTGACGCCGCAAGCCGTAGTGCTCGATGTAATTGGCCGAACTCAGCTGAAAATTGGCCCAGAATGCGGCCGCCAGCAGAAACGGCAACACGCCGATGCCCAGCCACAGGCCGAGCGCAGCCCACAGGGCCAGGGTCAGCAGACTGGTCTGCACGATGCTGTTGCCGATATGCCACCAGCGATGTCCGCTCGCCTGCATGCGCTCGCTCTCCAGCGCAAACGCACGGCGCCAGGCCCCGGGCATCTCGCGCAGCACGAAACGGTAGATCGATTCGCCCATGCGCGACGAGGCTGGATCGGCCGGTGTGGCCACATCGCGGTGGTGGCCGCGGTTGTGCTCGACGGTGAAATGGCCGTAGCCGGTCGGCACCAGCACCAGCCGCGCCAGCCAGGTTTCCAGGGCACCGCGCTTGTGCCCGAGCTCGTGGCCGACGTTGATGCAGAAACCGCCGATCACCCCGGTCGAAATAACCACCGCCAGCAGTCCATGCCAGGGCAACGGGTGGCGGGCCACGAACCAGGCGGCAAACACGAACGCCGCCCACAGCAGTGGCACCAGTGCGTAGGTGATGTAACGGTAGTAGCGATCGGCTTCGAGCGCGGCCAGGGCGGACTCCGGCGGGTTGGACGAATCTTCGCCGACCAGGAAATCAAGCAGGGGAATCAGCACATAGACCAGCACCGCCGGCAGCCACAGCAGCGCGGACTGGCCCAGCCACAGATACAGCAACGGGCCGGCCCCGGCCAGCACCGGCACCGCCAGCGACAGCAGCCAGGCGCCGCGTTTGCGGTCGCGATACGGGCATTCCGTAGCGAATGTGGCGCTGTGCATGGTTCCAATATCTCCCAAGCTCGATGGATTAGGCGCAACCCGCGCAGAGCGGCAGTCAAACCCGCCGCAGGCCGCTTGTCAAGCGGGAGACGGGAGACGGGAGACGGGAGACGGGAGACGGGAGACGGGAAGCACTCGCCATCAGCCCTCACCCCTGGCGCGCCGGGCCCGGAACCGCCCGCCGCCACCCGAACCCTTCCGATCTGGTAAAAAGCGCGGATGCCAACCGACATTTCTCCCGCCGCCGCGGTTTCGGCGCTGCGCCGCAACATCCGCGAGCACGATCGTCGCTATTACGAACTCGATCAACCCAGTATTCCGGATAGCGAATACGACCGCTTGGTCGCCGAGCTGCGGGAGCTGGAACGTGCCCACCCGGAGCTGCTCAGTCCGGACTCACCGACCCAGCGCGTCGCCGGCCGGGCCGCGCGCGAGTTTGCCGAGGTCCGTCACGAACTGCCGATGCTGTCGCTGTCGAATGCCTTCGATGCGGCCACGGTCGCCGACTTCGTGCGCCGCATCGAGGTGGCCACCGGCGAGAGCGAAGCGCAGTTTTCGGTCGAGCCCAAGCTCGATGGCCTGGCGATCAGTCTGCGCTATGAACACGGCGTGTTTGTGCGCGGCGCAACCCGTGGCGATGGCGCAACCGGCGAAGATGTCAGCGCCAATCTGCGCACCATCGCGTCGATACCGGAGCGCCTGGCGCTCGACCCGCAGCCGGCGGTGCTCGAAGTCCGCGGCGAGGTGGTGATGCCGCGGGCCGGCTTCGAGCAATTCAACGCGCGGGCCCGCGAACGCGGCGAGAAAACCCTGGCCAACCCGCGCAATGGCGCGGCCGGTTCGCTGCGCCAGCTCGACCCTTTGATCTGCGCCACGCGGCCACTGGCGTTTTATGCCTATGCCCTGGGCGTGGTCGATGGCTGGCCACTGCCGGCGACCCACTCCGAAGTGCTGCGTGCGCTGGCGGGAATCGGCTTCCTGGTGCATCCCTGTGCGCGCACCGCGCGCGGACTCCAGGGATTGCTCGACTACTTCGCCGATATCGGTGCGGCCCGCGCCGGGCTCGATGTCGATATCGATGGCGTGGTTTACAAGCTCGACCGGCTCGACTTGCAGGCCGAACTCGGTTTCATTTCGCGGGCGCCGCGCTGGGCACTGGCGCACAAGTTCCCGGCCGAAGAACAACTGACCAAGGTCATTGCGATCGAGGTGCAGGTCGGTCGCACCGGCGCCCTGACCCCGGTGGCGCGGCTGGCACCGGTCGCGGTCGGCGGCGTGGTGGTGACCAATGCCACCCTGCACAACGAAGACGAAATCCGCCGCAAGGACGTGCGCGTCGGCGATACGGTCTGGGTGCGGCGTGCCGGCGACGTGATTCCGGAAGTGGTCAGGGTGGTGCCGGAACGGCGGCCACCAGGCAGCGTCACCTGGAGCATGCCGAACACCTGCCCGGACTGCGGCTCACACGTGCTGCGCGCCGCCGAACAGGCGGTGGCGCGTTGCAGTGGCGGCCTGATCTGCCCGGCGCAGCGCCGCGAGGCGATCCACCATTTCGCCTCACGCCGGGCGATGGACATCGAGGGGCTGGGCAGTGAAACCATCGACGACATGGTCGGCCTGCCGTTCCTGCAGCGCGCCGGAGAACGCCGCAGTCTGGCCACCGTGGCCGAGCTGTATACGCTCGAACTGGACGACCTGCTTGAACTCAAGCGGCTACAGGACGCGCGCGCCGGCATCGTTCCCGACCCGAAGAAGAAAGTGCCGACCAAGTGGGCAGAGAACCTGCTCGAATCGATCGCCGGCAGTCGCCGCACCACCTTGGCGCGGCTGTTGTTCGCGCTCGGTATTCTGCAAATCGGTGAAGGCACCGCCAAGGACCTGGCCCAGGCCTTCGGCGATCTGGACGAGATTGCCAAGGCCGATGCGATCGTCCTGCTCGGCGTCAATAATGTCGGGCGCACGGTGGCCGAGTCGATCGCCGGGTTTTTCGCCGAACAACACAACCGCGAGGTGATCGCGGCCCTGCGCGCGGCTGCAGTGTGGCCGCCGTCCGCGCAGCCAGCGCCGGAGTTTGTCGGCCGGCTCGAACTGGCGGCCCTGCTTGAGCACCTGAAGACCCTGCGATCGGAACCGGGGCAGATATTCCTGCCCAATGTCGCGAGCTCGGTGTTCAAAGCCAGTGCGGAACGTTGCGCGGACTTCGCCCAGTTGCAGTCCCTGACCGAGGCGGAACTTTCCAGCCTGGGCTGGAACCCGGTCGCGGGCGAGCAGTTGCAGGCGCTGTTCGCGAGCGCGGAATGGTGGCCGCGCCTGCAACGAGTCGATGCGCAGGTTCAGCGGCTGCGTGCGAGCGCACCGGCCAGCAGCAGCCAGGGCCCGCTCGCCGGCCAGAGCGTGGTGCTGACCGGAACCCTGGCATCGATGAACCGCGATCAGGCTGGCGCCCGCCTGGAGGCGCTCGGTGCCAGGATTTCCGGCAGTGTCTCCAAAAAGACCGGCTTCGTCGTGGCCGGCGTCGAGGCCGGTTCCAAACTCGACCGGGCGCGCGAACTGGGTGTGCGCGTGCTCGATGAACAAGCGCTGCTGGCACTGCTTGGCGACGCACCATGACCGCCGCCGCCCTGCCCACCATCGAGCGGCCGGCGGCACGTTTTGCCGCGCTGCGCGCCCGTGCAGAACTCAATGCTTTGATCCGCACGTTTTTTGCCGGACGCGGTGTGCTCGAAGTGGAAACGCCGATGCTGTCCGCGGCCGGCAATTCCGACCCCAACATCCAGAGTTTCACCACCCGCTTCCATGGCCACCGCGATGCCGGCCCGGCCCCGCGCTGGCTGCGTACTTCGCCCGAATATCCGCTCAAGCGCCTGCTCGCGGCCGGACTCGGCGATTGCTATGAACTCGGCCGGGTATTCCGCGATGGTGAAGCCGGCGCCCGCCACAACCCCGAGTTCACCCTGCTCGAGTGGTACCGCCTGGGCTTCGACCACCGGCGCCTGATGGACGAGGTCGCCGAACTGGTGGGCGCGGCCATGGCCAGCGTCGGCAAACCACTGACGGTGGCCAGGATCAGCTACCGCGACTGGTTCTGGCAGGCGTTTGCGCTGGATCCGCACCAGGCCGACAGCGATCAACTGGCCGGACTGCTCGATGGCATCCGCATCGACCCGGGCGGACTGGGTCGGGATGACTGGCTCGATCTGGTGCTGAGCCACCGGCTGCAAGCTGCCAATCCGGCCGAGCGGCTGCTTTTGGTCCACGACTATCCGGCCAGTCAATGCGCGTTGGCGCGGATCCGCCCGGGTACGCCTCCGGTCGCCGAGCGTTTCGAAGCCTTCCTCGGGCCGCTGGAACTCGCCAACGGTTATCACGAACTGAACGATACCGACGAACAGGCGACGCGCTTCAACCGCGATCTGCAACATCGTCGGGACCGGGGCCTGGATGCCGTGGCTATCGACCGGCGACTGCTCGCCGCCCTGCCGCAGCTGCCGGACTGCGCCGGTGTCGCCCTGGGCGTCGATCGGCTGCTCGCGGCGATGACCGGCCAGGCCGACATCCGCCGCCTGCTGGCCTTCGATTTTGCGCAGGCTTGAGTTGCGGGAGACGGGAGACGGGAAGTGGCAAACGGGAAGCGGGAGAACGCCGTCGCCCCGGCGAACGCCGGGGCCCAGTCCCAACGCCTACGCCACCGCCAGGCACCGGGTCCCGGCTTGCGCCGGGACGACGGATTTCCGCCCTCCGTCGACGATGCGCCTTCGGCGGTCCGCCGTGGTATGAACTGCGTCATACTGCGCGGTCATTGGCGCAGGACGCTGTCCTTTGTCCTTTGTCCCGCGCTTGTCCGCCCTACTTTTCCCGTCTCCCGTCTCCCGTCTCCCGTCTCCCGCGCCCCAATGAACGAACGCCACTACTTCGGCACCGACGGCATCCGCGGCCGGGTCGGGGTCCACCCGATTACCGCCGAGTTCGCGCTGCGCCTTGGCAATGCCGCCGGCCGTGTGCTGGCCAGCGGTGAACAGTGCCGGGTGCTGATCGGCAAGGACACCCGCCGGTCCGGCTACATGCTCGAAGGCGCGCTGGAATCCGGCCTGATCGCGGCCGGTGCCGAAGTGCACCTGCTCGGCCCG
>JBGSKT010000095.1:0-2166 GCA_041741075.1 Lysobacterales bacterium | reverse complement strand
GCCACCTTCACCAAGCGCCGATTCAACCGTCGATCACCCAAATCCGCCGTCGCCCACTCCTGCGCTGCCCAATCCATCTTCAACCACCCCATGCAATCAATGAGTTGCAGAGCTTAGCTCAAGTTGTGTGTAATGATATGGTTTTAGTGTTGCCCGCGGCGGGTGACTTTCGGGGCTTGCCGGACCCACCGACATCGATCAGGCTTTGGCTCCTGTCCGTTTCCGTTTGCCCACTTTGATCGAGGTTCCGATGAAATTGCCGCCACTCGCCTTCGCCCTTGCCCTGGCCGTCCTCGTTTCCGGATGCGGAGAATCCGCTGTCGCGCCCAATAGCGCGGCCCCGAAGGCGGCCGACGCCGCAGCCGCCGGCGACGCGGCCAGCATCAGCAAACAGCTTGACCAGCTCTATGCCGACTTCTGGGAAGCCTCGCTCAAGTTGAATCCGATCCAGGCGACCTTTATCGGCGATACCCGCTACAACGACCAGTTGCCGAATTTCTTCAGCGCCGAATTCCGTCAGCAAGGCCATGATTTCAACCAGCACTGGCTAGATCAGGTGCAGGCGATCGACGCCGGCCAGCTCGAAGGCCAGGCCCGCATCAGCTACGACATCTTCGTGCGCGACCGTCAGCTGGCGCTGGAAGCCGAGCGCTTTCCGGACTGGATGCTGCCGGTCAACCAGTTCAGCAGTCTGGCCAGTTTCATCCCGATGCTGGGCTCGGGCAGCAGCGCGCAGCCGTTCAAGACGGTCGCCGACTACGACCACTGGCTGAAGCGCGGCGCCGCCATCCCGGCGCTGTTCGACACCGCCATCGCCAACATGCGCGAGGGCGTAACGGCCGGCGTGGTGCAGCCCAAGGTGCTGATGAACAAGGTGCTGCCGCAACTCGACGCGGTGATGCAGGGCGAGCCCGAGGACAGCGTGTTCTGGGGGCCGATCAGGAATCTGCCGGCCGACTTCAGTGCCGAGGACAAGACCCGCCTGACCGATGCCTACCGCGACATGATCAGCGGCGGACTGGTGCCGGCTTATCGGCGCCTGCGTGAATACATCGCCCGCGAATACCTGCCGCTATGCCGCGACACGGTGTCGCTTGCCGCACTGCCCGACGGCGCGGCCTGGTACGCGTTCAACGTGCGCACCCAGACCACCACCGATCTTGGCCCGGCGACGATCCACCAGATCGGGCTGGACGAGGTGGCGCGGATCCAAAGCGAGATGCGCCAGGTGATGGCCGAGGTCGGCTTCAAGGGCGAGCTGAAGGATTTTTTCCGCTTCATGACCACCGACCAGCGCTTCGAATTCGCCAGCGAAACCGCCCTGCTGGACGCCTACAACGCCCTGCGTGAACGCGTCGATGCGAAGATTCCCGAACTGTTCTCGCTCACCCCCAAGGCCGGCTTCGAGATCCGTCCGGTCGAGCCCTACCGCGCCGAGGCGATGGCCGGCGGCCAGTATTTTCCGCCCAGTGCCGACGGCTCGCGGCCCGGCATTTTCTACGTGAACACCTTCGATCTGCCGACCCGCAAGACCTGGGACATGGAAGACCTGTACCTGCACGAGGCAATCCCCGGCCACCATTTCCAGATCGCCATCCAGCAGGAACTGAGCAATGTCCCGGCGTTCCGCCGCTTCGGCGGCGAAACCGCGTTCGCCGAAGGCTGGGGCCTGTACGCCGAATCGCTGGGCCGCGAGCTCGGCGTCTACACCGACCCGTACATGTATTTCGGCCGCCTGCAGGGCGAGCTGTGGCGCGCGATCCGGTTGGTGGTCGATACCGGACTGCACAGCAAGGGCTGGACCCGCGACCAGGTGATCGCCTATATGCACGACAATTCCGCGGTCACCGATGTCGATGCCATTGCCGAGGCCGAGCGCTACATCGCCGTGCCCGGCCAGGCGCTGGCCTACAAGATCGGCGAACTCAAACTGCAGGAATTGCGCCAGCGCGCGACCAAAATCCTGGGCGGGCGCTTCGATATCCGCGCCTTCCATGCCGAAGCCTTGAAAGACGGCGCGCTGCCGCTCGAAGTGCTGGAATCCAAGATCGACCGCTGGATCGCCTCGCAACAATGAGCCGTCCGCGCCGATAAACAGCCGTGCGGCCGGCTCACCAGACGCCGCTGTTCGGCATCGACGCCCACGGCTCGGCCGGGGCCAGCGGC
>JBGSKT010000094.1:0-4463 GCA_041741075.1 Lysobacterales bacterium | reverse complement strand
GGCGAAAACGGCCCGGACTGCGAAAGCCTGAACGTCAGTGGGGGAAAGCTGGACTCGAACGCGGTGGCGGCGTCGAATCGGCCGGCGGCACGCAATGGTGCAAGGGTCCAGGGAATCGTGGTCATCAGCGGCGGCAATGCGATGGACCAATCGCCGAGCCAGTTGATGACCCAGGCGACGCAGTCGAAGCAGAGCCGGAGCGCGCAAACCGGCGCAGAGGATGAGCCGTTCCCGCTCGCAGGCGTCGAAGTTCGACCGTTACCGTTCGATGCCGTGCCGCTACAAAGCATCTCGGTCAGGCCGGATGCGGAACAGCGCCGTCAACTGCTCGAAGAGGATCTTGCCGCTGGTCGGCAGAGGAACAATGACTACTTCTTCAGCTTCTTTGGTGGGCCAGGCGGAGCTGGCTTCGTCGATTCCAAGCGCTTCGCGTCTGATCCCAGCCTGAGCAATGGCGCGTTCCTGGCATTAGACCTGGCCACCCTTGGAAGGGGGCGCGCAGTTGGTGAGGTGGGCACATTTGCGGGCATGCGCACCGCGCGTGGTGGGGCTGCGGCCGTCCGCGTGGGTCAGGCCGGCGAGGATGCAGTACGAGCGGCTGTAAACATAGGCCAGAAAGTGCCCATCTTGGTCAATGGGCGCATTAGAATCCCGGACGGGCTCATCCGGGACAAGGTCCTCAGCGAGGTGAAGAATGTGGCCCGTCTTGGGTTCACACGGCAACTGCGTGATTTTGCAGACTTCGCAAAGCTAAACAGATTACGATTCGATCTGTTCGTTCGACCCGACACACGGTTGTCTGGACCGTTGCTGGACGCTATCGAGGATGGCGTTATTAATAGGAGATTCATCCCGTGACCACGAAGCCCAAGCGCCCACGCGGCGGAATGACGGCGGCCGAACACGAAGCTTGGCTCAAGGCGACCGGTCAGTACGAGGCAATGGTCGAGCGGAAGCGTAAGCTAGAGGAAGAACGCCAGAAGCGAGTCGCCGAATGGCGCAAAGCAGAGCAACCGCTGGTTGATGAGTTACGCGCAGCGGGATTCGATGTCGAGAGTGCATGGGACCTGTTCAACCGGAAAGAACCCTGGAACAAGAAAGAACGTATCCGGCCCTATCCGGAGGCGCTGCCGATCCTGTTCAAGCATCTGCAGCTTCCCTATCCCGACCCCGTTCGGGAGGGGATCGCGCGGGCGCTGGCGGAACCGGAAGCACGAAGCGGCTGGGGTATTTTGAAGCGCGTGTTTGAAGCCGATCCCAGCCAGAGCGGTTCTGGCGCGAAGTTCGCCGTGGGGCTGGCGTTGGCAAATGCTGCCGATGACAGCGTGCTGGAAGACGTCATTCGGTTGGCCTGCGATGCGCGGCATGGCGAGAGTCGTGCCGGGCTGTTGTTTGCCTTGTGTAGGTCCCGGCAACCGAGGGCGCGCGCGGCGCTTCTCGAGTTGCGGGAGGATCCGCAACTAACGCAAGTCGTGGACCAGTTGCTGGGTCGAGCCAAAATCTAGAGAGTGAAGAGAGCCGGTAAACGATGACGATGTCCACCGCCCGCAGTCACCAGGAACCGCCTCGCTATCGGCACGGTGGCCATCGATCTCACCGACGCCGGTTGGCGGATCGGAGCAATCCGAGCCGGACGGCCCCCTGCCCGAGCCCGCTGGTGGCCTCGCCGAGCGGGGTGTGGTTTCCGTTCCTGGATAGCCAGCAGAGCACGAGTTACGACCTGGTGACGGCCGAGGCCGGCGGCAGCGCGCCCTTGTCCGAGGTTTTGGTGGTCAATGCCGCGAGCGAGGGCGCCGCGGCGTCGGGGTTCGATGGGTTTGGCAACCTGACCGCGCGGGTACGGATCAGCCGCGATCTGGGCAGTGTCGATCTGGTCGAGCAGCGCGAGGCGAGCACCTGGCAGTTCCAGCCGACCGATCTGGCCAACTGGTGGCTGGACAAGCTCGACCGCCAGACCGAGACGCGCAGCGTGACTTGGGCGGCCGGGCACGCGCCGCCGGCCGGCGTGAACGTGGGCGGTCAAAGCCTCACCACCCGCTTTGTCTGGCAGCCGGGGAATCAGCGCCTGCTGCAAGCGCAGATCGTGCAGGAAGGCATCCCGGGTCAGGAGAGCACGACCACGTTCAGCTATACCGGCTTCGGCCTGCCGCAGAGCACGACGGTCAGCGCCCCCTCGCTGACCGCGCTCAACAACAACCGCAGCACCGTGTTTGGGTACAGCGCCGACGGGTATTTTGTGAACTCCACGCGCAACCCGGCCGGGCACCTGAGCCTGGCCCAAACCCGGCCGCGCGATGGCCAGGTCGAGCTGGCGACCGACCCGCTGAACAACACCCTGATGCGGGTGTTCGACCCGTTCGGCCAAATCATTGCCGAGATGAGCGAGAACCAGAACACGCTGCCGCCGACCGAGCTGGCGCCGGACCGGCGCAGTGCCCTGGTCCGTTGTGTCGGCTGCGATGGCGTCAGCGGCGCGGTGCTGAAACAAGTGGCCGTGCAGGAAGGCACGCCGACCGCCACCCGCTACCTGGACATGCTGGGCCGGGTCGTGCAAAGCCGCAGCGCCATCGGGAATGGCGGCTACAGCGCGGTACGCTCCAGCTTCGACGGCGCCGGTCGCGAGATAGCGAGTACCGCACCGGCCTTGAACGGCGCGGTCGGCGTGGCCACCACCCAGAGCTTCGACCGTCTGGGCCGGGCGACTAGGCGGGTCGAGCCGGCCGGGGATGGGCTGGTCGGGCGGCAGAGTCTGTATCGCTACGAGGGCCGTCGGGTACGGGTACGGGTACGCCCGGATAACCAGTCGTCGCTGTGGGATGCAGTCTGTGCGGCGGGGATCGCGAGTCAGTGCTTCGAGGTCAGCCGCGAGGCCGACGGCCTGGGTCGGATCGTGCGCGCGGTTGACCAGGGCGGCAGCCGCAGTCGCTATTGGTTCGACGGGGCCGGCAACCCGAGCGGGATCGAAGGGGTCGATGGGCAGGTCACCCGGGCCGAGTACAACGCGCTCGGCCAGCGCTTGACCCTGAGCGACCCGGACATGGGCAGTTGGAGCTTTGCGTACAACGCCCTGGGCGAACTGACAAGGCAGCAGGACGCGCGCGGGGTGGTCACTACGCAGACCTATGATGCGCTGGGCCGATTGCAAAGTCGCGACAGCAGCGCGGTGGCGTTGGGACCGACGTTCGGCAATCGCAGCATCGCCGACCGCTGGCAGTACGACCTGGCCGGCCCGGGCCTGACCGACAGCGCGAGCCGATCCTTGAGCGGGATCGCTGCACCGATCTGGTCGCAGACGTATTCGTATCTATGTCCCTGTCAACCTCAAATCCTTCTAGAACGTGACCGGGTCAAGGGCGTGCGGCCGGGCGTTGGGGCATGAGGCGGCGACGGACGTGAGCGGCCGCGCGGCGCAGCGAACCCTTGACGCGCCGGGATCAGGCAGACTGGGCCAGGGTCGGAAGCTCGGCAGTATCGAGCTTCCGACCCTGCTGACGTCTGGGTTTTCGGCTTTCGGCTTGGAGGTCCTTGGCGAACGCTTCGAGATGTAGTTCGGCGATGACGCGCTGTTCGCCGGCCGGTGCCGGTGTGGTGGCTGGCAATTGTTCGCTGGCGAGGACGCGGGCCAGGGATTTTTTCTGGCGAGTGCCACAACCGGTGCCGTAGTTCGGCGAGCGCGGTTGGCCTTTGCTGGTGCCGGTCTTGCGCTTGCCGGTCTGGCTGACGCGCAGGCGCGCGAGTTTGGTTTCGACGGTGCTGGGCAGTGCGTAGCGGTAGGGTGTTTTTTTGGTCAGCAGATGCCAGACCAGGATGGACAGTTTGTGGGCAATGCGACGATGGCGACGCTGCGGTTTTTCTTGCGTTCGAGTTTGGCGAACTGATGGCCGAGCGGGCCGGGATGTTTGGCGGCGGTCTGCGCGGCCTGGATCAGCAACCAGCGCACGTTGCTGTTGCCCTGTTTGGTGATGTGGCCGTGATAGCAGTGCTCGGCGCTCTGGTGCACGCTCGGTACCAGGCCGAAGTAGGCGCTGAGTTTTTGATCGGAGGCAAAGCGCGAGATGTCACCGATCGCGGCCATGATGGCGTGCGCGGTGGTGGCATCGACACCGGGCAAGGTCATCAGCAATTTGATCTCATCGCTGGCGAAGGCGGCACGATCCACCTCGACCCGCAGCGCAGCTTGTTCGGCGCCGAGCGCATCGAGCATGCGCAGTAGCGAGTCGATCTCGCCGCGTGCAACGGGCACCAGTTCGATGTGCTTGAGCCAGTCGATGCCCTTGGTTGAGAACAGTTCGCCAGGGGTCTGGATCAGCCGCTGATGCAGCGTAACCGTCCGCCACAGCCCATCTATTCGCGAGTCTGGGGCGGTGCTGAACTGGCTTTGGTCTTGTTCGGTGGGGTCCAGGTATGCGGGAGCAGGGTGTGGATGTTTTTGTCGAGGGTGGTGGGCAGGCGCTTGAGTACGT
>JBGSKT010000093.1:0-5380 GCA_041741075.1 Lysobacterales bacterium | reverse complement strand
TTTGTCCGACCGTATCCGCGCAGCTCGCAAGCGCATGGGCTTGAAGCAATCCAATCTGGCCAAAATGCTGAAGGTGGATCGAAGCGCGGTCGGGCATTGGGAGCGCGGCGAGGGCAGCAAGCCGTCCATGGCTCGGTTGTTGGCGCTTGCCGGGTTGGCCGGGGTCTGTGTCGAATGGCTGGCCAAGGGCACGGGTCCGATGTTGTCCGTCGGCGAAACATCTGCGGCGGCGGCGATGAGCGCCGATGAGCTGCGCCTGCTGCTGGGATACCGATGCCATGATGACAGCGTGCGTGCGCTGTTGATGAACTTGGCGGAAACTCAGTTGTCGCCCCCCCCCGCCGCAAGTGAGCCGCCCAGTGGATTTGTAGGTGCGGAGCAGGCATGTGCTCTCGCCAAGACACCAACAACGCCAAGAAATCCATTGGTCTCTGTGTTAAAGCGATTGACGGTTCGGGCCGTCCCCGCCCGACCAGCGCCTCGCCTACGTTGGCAACGTCGTCCCGGCGGTTTTCAACAGCGGAGCTGGTCAGGCCGGGACCCAGTGGTTGAAACTGAAGAACAACATCAGTCTGGAACCCGGTGTTTGACTCTGCCGCTATGGTCAAGACTGGGCCCCGGCCTGCGCCGGGGCGACGGGATTTCGTCGTTCGGATGGCTTTCAACCGCCCGGGATGGGTCGCAACCGCCATCGACAATCCCGGAACGTCATGCCCGTAGCGATCCGGCGAGCAAATTTCTTCCCACCAACTTCAGTGGCGCAGCCTCACTTTTTGCCGGGTGGTGTGGGCGCTGGATCGACCAGCAGCGGCAGTTGCTTGCCTTCCAGCGCCGGCAGGTCGCGTTCCAGTTGCTCTACTTCCTCGCGGAACGCCTGCACGTCCTCGAAGCGGCGGTAGACCGAGGCGAAGCGCACGTAGCCGACCTGGTCGATCCGGCGTAGTTCGGCCATCACCCAGTCGCCGAGCTTGCGCGAGACCACTTCGCGCTCGCCCAAGCCGCGCAGACGGCGCTTGATCGCGTCGATCGCCGCTTCGATCCGGTCGGCACCGGCGGCGCGCTTATGCAGGGCGAGCTCCAGGCTGGCGCGCAGTTTGTGCTCGTCGAACGGTTCGCGGCGGCCATCGCGCTTGACGATCGCCGGCAACTTGAACTCGACCGTTTCGAACGTGGTGAAACGTTCCCCGCACTGCTCGCAGGCGCGGCGCCTTCGCACCTGCACGCCGTCCTCGGTCAGACGCGAGTCGACCACGCGGGTGTCAGCGTGATGGCAGAACGGGCAGTGCATGCGGGTCGGGGTCGGGAATTGGCGGGTCGGAGGGTGCGGATCAAAGCAGGATCGGGGCGCTCAGACGTAGACCGGGAACTGGCGGCATTGCTTTTCGACCTGTCCACGCACGCGGTCGATCACCGCCGGGTCGCCGGGCGCGTCGAGCACGTCGGCGATCCACTGGGCGAGCGCGACGCAATCGGCTTCGCGGTAGCCACGGGTGGTGACCGCCGGGGTGCCGAGGCGCAGGCCGGAGGTGACGAACGGCGAGCGCGGGTCGTTCGGTACCGCGTTCTTGTTGACGGTGATATGCGCCAGCCCGAGCGCGGCCTCGGCGTCCTTACCGGTGACATCGCGGCCGATCAGATCGACCAGGAACAGATGATTGCGGGTGCCGCCGGAAACGATGCGGTAGCCGCGCGCGGACAGCGCTGCAGCCATCGCCTGCGCGTTCAGCACGACCTGGTGCTGGTAGTCCTTGAAGTCCGGCTGCAGGGCTTCGAGGAAGGACACCGCCTTGGCCGCGATCACGTGCATCAAGGGGCCGCCCTGGGTGCCGGGAAAAACCATCGATTGCAGCTTCTTTTCGATCTCGGCATTGGCCCGCGCCAGGATCAGCCCGCCGCGCGGTCCGCGCAGGGTTTTGTGTGTGGTCGAGGTCACCACGTCGGCGTGCGCGAGCGGGCTCGGATATTCCCCGGTCGCGACCAGTCCGGCGACATGCGCCATATCGACGAAAAAATAGGCGCCGACCTGTTTGGCGATGGCGGCAAAGCGCGCCCAGTCGATCACCTGCGAATAGGCGGAGAATCCGGCCACGACCATCTTCGGGCGGTGTTCCAGGGCCAGTCGCTCGACTTCGTCGTAGTCGATCAGGCCACTGTCCGGGTCGATGCCGTACTGCACAGCGTTGAAGATCTTGCCGGAAAAATTGACCTTGGCACCGTGGGTGAGATGGCCGCCGTGGGCGAGACTCATGCCGAGAATGGTGTCGCCGGGGCTGAGCAGGGCCAGATAGACCGCGGCATTGGCCTGCGAACCGGAATGCGGCTGCACGTTGGCGTAATCGGCACCGAACAGTCGCTTGACCCGCTCGATCGCCAGCCGTTCGGCGATGTCGACGAATTCGCAGCCGCCGTAATAGCGCTTGCCGGCGTAGCCTTCGGCGTACTTGTTGGTCAGCACCGAACCCTGCGCTTCCAGCACCCGCGGACTGACGTAGTTCTCCGAGGCGATCAGTTCGACGTGGTCCTCCTGGCGTTGCGCCTCGGCGGCGATCGCGGCGGCGAGCTCGGGGTCGAATTCCCGCAGTGAACTATATGATTTGAACATGGCCTGGCTTCCCGACAGTGGAGGACTCGGCGCATGGTAGCGGGCGCCGGGCGGCCGCGGCGAAGGGAGTGGGCCCGCTGCCGCCTGCGCAGCGTTTGCGCCGCACGCCAAACGGCCCGGGTTCGTCCAGGTTTTGCGCCGTGCTCTAATAGTCGTTCGTAGCCTGCCCCAGGACCAGACCATGACCGATCCTGTCTATCCCGCCGACCCCGCATTCATCGCCCAGGCCCGCATCCAGCCCGCCGACTATCAGCGCCTGTACGCCGAATCGATTGCCAACCCGGATGCGTTCTGGGGGCGAGTGGCCACGCGGCTGGAATGGATGAAGCCGCCCACCCGGGTGCGCAATGTTTCGTTCCGGCATGACGATTTTCGCATCCGCTGGTTCGAAGACGGTGAACTCAACGTGGCGGTCAATTGCCTCGACCGCCACCTGGCCACGCGCGGCGACAAGACCGCGCTGATCTGGCAGGGCGACGATCCGGCCAGCTCGCGCCACATCAGTTACCGGGAATTGCACGCCGAAGTGGGAAAGCTGGCCAATGCGCTGCGCAATCTCGGGGTCCGCAAGGGCGACCGCGTCACCCTGTACCTGCCGATGATTCCGCAGGCAGCGATGGCGATGCTGGCCTGCGCCCGCATCGGCGCCATCCACAGCGTGGTGTTCGGCGGATTTTCGCCGGAGGCGCTGGCCGGGCGCATCAAAGACTGCCAAAGCAAACTGGTCATCACCGCCGACGGCGGCCGCCGCGGCGGCAAGACCGTGCCGCTCAAGACCAACGTCGACGAGGCGCTGACCAAGCCCGGCACCTCCTGCGTGGAGACCGTGCTGGTGGTGCGCAATACCGGATTCCCGATCCACATGCAGAGCCCGCGCGACCGCTGGTTCGAAGTGATGCTGGAAGGCCAATCGCCGGAGGCCGAGCCGGAACGCATGAACGCCGAAGACCCGCTGTTCATCCTGTACACCTCGGGCTCGACCGGCCAACCCAAGGGCGTGCTGCACACCACCGGCGGCTACCTGCTGCACGCGGCCTATAGCCACGAATGCGTGTTCGATCTCAAGGAAGACGATGTCTACTGGTGTACCGCCGACGTAGGCTGGGTGACCGGTCACAGTTATATCGTGTACGGACCGCTCGCCAATGGCGCGACCTCGCTGATGTTCGAGGGCGTGCCGAACTACCCGGATTTTTCGCGCTTCTGGCAGGTCATCGACCAGCACCGGGTCAGCATCTTCTACACCGCGCCAACCGCGATCCGGGCACTGATGCGCGAGGGCGACGCGCCGGTCAAGGCCACTTCGCGCAAGTCGCTGCGCCTGCTCGGCACGGTCGGCGAACCGATCAACCCGGAAGCCTGGCGCTGGTATCACCAGGTGGTTGGCGATTCACGCTGCCCGATCGTCGATACCTGGTGGCAGACCGAAACCGGCGGCATCCTGATCTCGCCGCTGCCGGCGGCGATCCCGCAAAAGCCGGGCTCGGCGACCCTGCCCTTCTTCGGCGTCCGCCCGGCCGTGGTTGATAGCAACGGTAATCTGCTCGAAGGAGCCTGCGCGGGCAATCTGGTCCTGCTCGATTCCTGGCCCGGCCAGATGCGCGGTGTCTACGGCGATCCCGAGCGTTTCTTCAACACCTACTTCAGCGCCTATCCGGGCATGTACTTCACTGGTGACGGTTGTCGTCGCGACGCGGACGGCTATTACTGGATTACCGGGCGGGTCGACGATGTGATCAACGTTTCCGGTCACCGCATCGGCACCGCCGAGGTCGAGAGTGCCCTGGTCGCGCACAGCAAGGTGGCCGAAGCCGCCGTGGTCGGCTGCCCGCACGACATCAAGGGCCAGGGTATCTACGCCTATGTCACCCTGAACGCCGACCAGCAGCCGAGCGAGGAACTGCGCCTCGAACTGGTCGCCTGGGTGCGCCGCGAAATCGGCCCGATCGCCTCGCCGGATTTCCTGCAATGGGCGCCGGGACTGCCGAAAACCCGCTCCGGCAAGATCATGCGCCGGATCCTGCGCAAGATCGCCGAAAACGCACCGGATCAACTCGGCGACACCTCGACCCTGGCCGACCCCGGCGTGGTCGAGCGCCTGGTCAATGAGCGTTTGCAACGCTAACCGCAAGCAGCCCGCAAGCCAGTAGCCCGCATGCAGCGCAGCGGCTCTCAACAGCGGAGCTGGTCAATGCGGGATGGTCGGCGCGCACCGGGTAAACTAAGCTCCATCCTGGTCCGTCGGCAAGCGCCGGGAGTGTGAGAAAATGCCGCCCATCTGTGCCAATCAGGGCCGGCCACCCGCTCCGCTCTCGCCATTCGCGGCTTACCGCGGCCCACTCTGCGCGGCACGCTCCGGGAAATTGCGCAATGCACCCGCTTGCCTGGGCATGAAAAAAGTTGGCGACCAGGCACGCATTGGATCGCCTGCGCTGTTCGGTTTCGGATCCACCAGGGAGCGCTCGGGCGATGACTTCCCACAGCCGTGGCACGCTCGAGCAATTGCTTCGGCAGGGCGACTATCAGGCCGCGGTCGCGGTTGCGGTCGGGCTGCGGCGCCAAGCGCCCGGCGACGCACACTATGCCGCACTGCACGGTCATGCGCTGGTACGGCTCGGGCAACATGACGCGGCGCGCGCGGTGCTGGAACAGGCGATCGGTCTGGGCAGCCCATTGCCGTCGGTGTGGATCGATCTCGCCCAGGCCTGCGTCGGCCTGGCCGACTGGGCGCGCGCCGGCAGCGCGGCCAGGCATTTTGTCGCGATCGCCCCGGGCAGC
>JBGSKT010000092.1:0-5843 GCA_041741075.1 Lysobacterales bacterium | reverse complement strand
GCAACGGCTGGCACCGCGCGCCATCCTGTTGCGCTTTGCTACGCTCAGCACAACCTATTCCGCCCGCTATTCGTCGCTAGCCCTCGCCGATTCCCTGGCAACGTTCTGCCGCCACTCAGCCGATCGAATGGCCGTACTGGGCGTGGTACTGGGCAGCGAATGCAGCGAAGGTGAACGACTGGTTCTGGGTGCCGTGATGCTCGATCTTGAGTGCCCCCATCAGCGCCGCGATGCGGCCGCTGGTGGCGAGATCGTCGCCGCGCATCAGGCCGAACAGCAGGCCGGCGCGGAAGGCGTCGCCGCAACCGGTCGGATCGAGCACCTGGGCCGCGCGCGCCGGGGGAATCTCGATCTGGCCATCGGCGCTATGGATCAGGGCGCCCTGCGGCCCCTTGGTCACGATATAGGCGCGGACCTTGGCGGCGATGGTCGCGGCATCCCAGCCGGTGCGTTCCTGCAGCAAGGCCGATTCGTAATCGTTGACCGTCACGTAATCGGCCTGGCCGATGAAATTGCGAAACTCCTCGCCGTCGAACAGAGTCAGCGCCTGGCCTGGGTCGAAAATGAACGGAATGCCGGCCGCAGCAAAATCGGTCGCGTGCTTGAGCATCGCATCGCGCGAATCCGGCGCCACGATGCCAAACTCGACCCCGGCGACATCGCCGATCCGGGCCAGGTGCGAACGGCTCATCGCCCCGGGGTGGAAAGCGGTGATTTGATTGTCGTCCAGATCGGTGGTGATGAAGGCCTGGGCGGTGAACAGATCATCGTGCACCTGGACCTGGTCGAGGCGGATGCCGAGCGTCGAGAAATGCGCGTGATAGGCGGCAAAGTCGCAACCAACCGCGGCCATCGGCACCGGCTCGCCGCCCAGCAGTTTGAGGTTGTAGGCGATATTGCCGGCGCAGCCACCAAACTCGCGGCGCATCCGCGGCACCAGAAACGCCACATTCAGCATATGCACCTTGTCCGGCAGGATGTGATTCCTGAACCGGTCGGGAAACACCATGATGGTGTCGTAGGCGAGCGAACCGCAGATCAATGCAGACATGGGTATCCGGACTGGGTGACAGGCCGCCCATGGTGGCGAAGCAAAGCCGCCATGGCAAGCCTTGTGCGCGCGTCCCCGGCGTCAACCATTGTGGGAGCGATGGCAGGTCGCGACCGCCGCTTCAATAGCCCGGAACCATTGTGGGAGCGACGGCACGTCGCGACTGCCACTTCAATAGCCAGGTCACGAGCTGCCGCCGCTCCCACAACGGCCATCAGTACGCAAACTCCCTGAACACCGGGTCCACCGAAGCGGCCCAGGCGCCATGGAACAGTTCGAGTTTGCGTTCCGCCGGGCAGCTGCCGGAATCGGCAAATTCGATCAGCGGTTCGAGGAACTGGGTTTCATCCGAACCGCCGGCGTTCAACCGGGCACGTTGTTTGAGTCCGTGCGCGGCAATACGCAGCGCTTCCATCGCCAGATCACGCACGCTGCCCTTGCGGAACGGCAGTTTGAGCGCCTGACGCGGCACCCCGTCGCGCAGGGCGTGGCGTTCGGCCGCGCTGAAATCCTTGACTAGATCCCAGGCCGCATCCAGCGCGCCCTGGTCGTAGAGCAGTCCGACAAACAGCGCCGGCAGGGCGCACAGCCGACCCCAGGGGCCGGCGTCGGCGCCGCGCATTTCTAGAAAGGTTTTCAGCCGTACTTCCGGAAAGGCCGTGGTCAGGTGGTCGTTGAAATCGCTGATTAGCGGTTTTTCACCCGGGACCACATCCAGGCGACCGGCCATGAAGTCGCGGAAACTCTTGCCGCTGGCATCCAGATAGCGGCCGTTGCGGTAGACGAAATACATCGGCACGTTCAGGATGTAATCGACGTAGTGTTCATAGCCGAAGCCCGGCTCGAACACGAAATCGAGCATGCCGGTACGATCCGGATCGGTGTCGGTCCAGATCTGCGAGCGATAGCTCATGAAGCCGTTCGGCCGGCCCTCGGTAAACGGTGAATCGGCAAACAGGGCGGTGGCGATCGGCTGCAGGGCGAGTGCCACCCGGAATTTCTGCACCATGTCGGCCTCGCTCCGGTAATCCAGATTGACCTGGACGGTGCAGGTGCGGGTCATCATGTCGAGCCCGAGCTGGCCGCGCTTTGGCATGTAGTCGCGCATGATCTGGTAGCGCCCCTTGGGCATCCACGGCATGTCCGCACGCGCCCACTTCGGCTGGAAGCCCATGCCGAGGAAACCGAGTCCGAGCGGATCGGCGATGGCGCGCACTTCGCGCAGGTGGCCGTGCACTTCGGCGCAGGTCTGGTGGATATCGGCCAGTGGCGCGCCAGATAGTTCCAATTGACCGGCCGGTTCCAGCGAAACCGAGGCGCCGTCGCGGCTCAGCGCGATGATATTGTCGCCGTCGTACAAAGGCTTCCAGCCAAAACGCTCGCGCAGGCCCTCGAACAGCGCGCGGATGCCGTTTGGCCCGGCATAGGCGGGCGGCCGCAGGTCATCCAGGCGAAAACCGAATTTCTCGTGCTCGGTGCCGATGCGCCAGTCGGCCGGCGGCTTCTCGCCGCTGGCCAGGAAATCGATCAGTGCCTGGTGGCTCTCGATCGGCGCACTCGCGGCCTGGGAAGGGTTGGACACGGCATCGCTCCACAAAATCGGATATTGGCAGATGGAGCCGGCCGCAAACAATGCAAGTGCATGCATTGGCCGAATCGTTGCACCCGCGATGGCGGACCCGCAGGCGGTGATCGTTCGGCCCCGTTCGCCAGCCCGCTGCGGCCCCGTCCGGAGGGGACCGTCGCCGAATGGTAAGGCCGTTGCCATCGACCGGTCACACCGGCGCCGCAAGATGCAGAACGAGGCCCACCCCAGGCCGGCACGATCCCCTCATGCAACGGAGTCCGACGATGTCCAAGCAAAACCTGAAGCGCCCACTGGCCCTGGCCACGGCCGGCCTGCTGGCGATGACCAGTGCCGATGCGGCGGTGGTGGTGAACGAGCAGTTCGAAGGCGGCTGGTGGAACCCGGCCCAGGACGGTCGCGGCGTGCTCGCCGATTACATCCCGGTCGACGCCAGCCACGGCACCCTGTTTCTGGCCATTTTCAGTTTCGACAATGCCGGCAAGCCGATCTGGCTGACCGCCCAGGTGGAACTCAGCGACCGCGAGTTCAAAAAGACCGGCGTGCCAGTCGGCCTGCGCGATGGCGGCGGCTTCGGCAACAACTTTCCGCCGACCACGATCGCCCAGGTCGGCACCCTGGATTTCACCGCGCTGTCTTGCCGCCACATCAAGCTCGACTTCACCCCGAACGGCGCGACCACCCTGCCGTCGGTAAATCTCGACCTGCAGCCGGTCGGCTCGGTGCCCGCCGGTTGCGCCTATCTCGAAGAGTTCAGCGCCTGCCCGGCCGGCACCACGGCGGTGGCCGGACTCGAGCGCGCCTGCGCGCTGCCGGCGACGATCAGCAGCGACTTGCACTTGCCGAATTCGGCGACCTACATCATCAACGGCAAGGTCCAGGTCGGCACCGGCCGCAACAGCGGGGCGGCTACGCTCAGCATCGACCCCGGCACCCGACTGCAGGGCGGTGGCGGCGCGGTTGATTATTTGGTGATCCACCCGGGCTCGAAAATCTTCAGCAATGGCACACCGACCGCGCCGGTGGTGTTTACCGGTCCGAGCGATGTGCCGGGCGAATGGGCCGGACTGGTGCTGGCCGGCAATGCGGTGAACAATGCCTGCATCGGCAATACCCCGTGCGCCTTCGAAGCCGATACCGATATCAAATTTGGCGGCAAGGACTCGCCGCAGATCGGCGGCAATCTGCTCCCGGACAATGCCGATTCCTCGGGTGCGCTGCGCTACACCCAGGTGCGCTTCGCCGGCAAGGAGATCCGCCCGAACGAAGAACTGAACTCGATCACCCTGCTCGGCGTTGGCAGCGGCACCGTGATCGACCATGTGCAGGTGCATGCCGGCAAGGACGACGGCTTCGAAATGTTCGGTGGCACTGTGAATCTGCGTTATGTGATCGGCACCGCAGTCGAGGACGATTGCCTGGACTTCGACCAGGGCTACAGCGGCAAGATCCAGTTCGCCTATTGCAACCAGACCGCGACCGCCGGCACCGATTCCAACGGCGTCGAGTCGGATAACAACCGCAACGCCATGGACCAGCAGCCACGCACCCGCCCGACCGTCGCCAATGTCACCCTGGTGGGCGCGGCGAGCGGCAACGAGGCGCTGCGTATCCGCCGCGGCTCCGCCGGTAACTTCTACAACATCGTCGCCAGCGGCTTCCCGGCGGAGTGCCTGAACTTCAACGACACCGCCACCTTCACCGCCAGCGGCAACGCCGGCAACCCGACCGCCAGCGGCGTGCTGACCATGCGCGGCTCGGCGCTGGGCTGCACGACCAACTTCGAGGACTCGGGTGCGGATCCGTTCCTGACCAGCGCCTGGTACACCAGCCAGCCGGATAACTTCAGCGGCGCCCCGGCCGCGCTCGGCCTGGATGGGCGCTTCCCGAGCGCCGCTTCGATCCTGCTTGGCACCGGTGTGGCGGTGCCCAACGACAGCTTCTTCGAGAGCACCGACTACAAGGGCGCGTTCAGCAGCAAGGCCAACGACTGGGCGCGCGGCTGGAGCTTCAACGTGCAATAAGGCGGAAACGGCGGCGGCTTCTGCCTGCCGTCGCCGTGCTGCACCGGTTGGGGAGGAGGAGGCGGTGTTCGGTGTTCGGTGTTCGGTGTTCGGTGTTCGGTGTTCGGTGTTCGGTGTTCGGTGTTCGGTGTTCGGTGTTCGGTGTTCGGTGTTCGGTGTTCGGTGTTCGGTGTTGCGCTTCGCTGCGCTCAGCGCAACCTATTTCCGTCTCCCGTCTTCCGTCTCCCGTCTCCCGTCTCCCGTCTCCCGTCTTCCGTCTTCCGTCTTCCGTCTCCCGTCTCCCGTCTCCCGACTCCCGACTCCCGCCGTTTCCAGCGCCCAAAACGCGACCGGCCGAGTCGCAATGACCCGGCCGGCAGATAGCGCAGTTGGCTTGTTCCACCGCTACGCCGTGCTGTGGCGGCAATCCCAGAGGTGGGTGAGCTTGTCCTTGGCCCAGAGTTTTTCTTTTTTCATTTGCACCAGAGCGATATCCGGCAAGGGCAGCACGCCGATCTCGGCGTCTCGCACCTGTCGATCCAGTTCCCGGTGTTTGAGGTAAAGACTGCGGAACTCGGCGTTCCGGTGCATGAGCACTTCGACTTCTTCCTGCTGATTTTCAAACATCAGCCGACCTCCTCTGTTTGGTGTGGACGGACGAACGCGCGCAACATCCCGCACCCGTCCATTCGGGTGTCGGTACGCGTGAGGGGAATACCGAGCCAGTCAAGCTGAGCGGCACCACGACCAGGACCCAGGTCGGTAGCGATGAGAGCGTGCGCGGCGGCTACGATCATGCGGCTGTGCTCGGCTAAGCTAGAGGCCGGATCCGGACCGGAAATCGCAGTCCAAAAACCGGCTTGCTCGGAACCCCAACGCTACTCCGATCGCGCCACCGAGGCAACCGCAGCACCGGCCCGGAAATACGGCCATTCGGGCGTTTTCGTTAACAATTTGTAGCCGGCGAACCGGTTCCATCCACCCGGCTCGGACCCCGCCCAGACTCCTGGCGAGGTGGTCCGGGTTGATCGCCCATTTCGCCTGCACCGCCACGGGCCGCTCCGCCACTTCCGCGGTGAGCGGAACGCCTGAATCCCGGTGGTCGCGCCATCGTCAATGCGGGTCGAGCAAGATCACTTCCACGCGCCGGTTGCGCGCCCGGCCGGCGGCGCTGTCGTTGCTGGCCACCGGCACCGCCGGACCC
>JBGSKT010000091.1:0-9912 GCA_041741075.1 Lysobacterales bacterium | reverse complement strand
TGGAGATGGTCATGCCGGGCGACAACGTGAAGATGGTGGTGACCCTGATCCACCCGATCGCGATGGACGAAGGCCTGCGCTTTGCGATCCGCGAAGGCGGCCGCACGGTCGGCGCCGGCGTGGTCGCCAAGGTCATCAAGTGACGCCTGGCTCGGCTTGCAGGATGCGTTGAAGCGCATCCTGCGAGACGGGCGTCGGCAATGGCGCGTGCGCGCGTAGCGCGAACGCCTTTGCCATTGCGTCATCCCCGCGAAAGCGGGGATCCAGCCGGTGGCCGTAGGACAGTGGCGGGTTCGGCGATGGCCCGCCATGCGCGGTTTGAAGTTCAAGTACACGCCAGTAGCTCAATTGGCAGAGCGGCGGTCTCCAAAACCGCAGGTTGGGGGTTCGATTCCCTCCTGGCGTGCCACGCAGCAACCGTCGATGGCCGCGAACCGGCGATCAGGAAATACGCATGAATGCACAGCTAGACAGTTCCGGTTATTCGTCGCTCGATAAGACCAAGTTGTGGCTGGCGGTGCTGCTCGCGGTTGCCGGTCTGGTCGGCTATTACTGGCTGGAGGACCGACAGGGCTTGTGGACGCGCGTCGGTGTTCTGCTCGGAGCGGTACTGCTGGCGGCGCTGCTGGTGTGGTTCTCGACCTATGGCGCTTATCTGCGCGAGTTCTTCGTCGAATCGCAGTTCGAACTGCGCAAGATCGTCTGGCCGACCCGGCAGGAATCTACCCAGACCACCTTGGTGGTTGCCGTAGTGGTGGTGGTGATCAGCCTGTTGCTGTTCGCCTTCGATTCCGTGCTCGGACTGTTCTTCAGCAATTTGTTTGGCGCCGGCCGCTAATCGACAGACCAGGGAAGCATCATGAGCAAGCGCTGGTACGTGGTTCACGCCTATTCGGGATTCGAGCAGCAGGTCGCGCGCTCGCTGCGCGAGCGTGTCGCGCGTGCCGGCATGCAGGACAAGATCAGCGAAATCCTGGTGCCGACCGAGGAAGTGGTCGAGATGCGCGGTGGCCAGAAGCGCAAGAGTGAGCGCAAGTTCTTTCCGGGCTACGTGCTGGTGCAGATCGAGACCAGCAACGAAGACCGGAAAATCCGCATCGACGACGAATCCTGGCATCTGATCAAGGAAACACCCAAGGTAATGGGATTCATCGGCGGCACCGCCGAGCGCCCGTTGCCGATCAAGGACGACGAGGCCGATACCATCCTGCGCCGCGTCCAGGATGGCACCGAGAAGCCACGGCCGAAGGTGTTGTTCGAGCCGGGCGAGATGGTCCGGGTTACCGAGGGTCCATTCAATGATTTCCACGGCAATGTCGAGGAAGTCAATTACGAAAAAAGCCGCCTGCGTGTGGCGGTACTGATTTTCGGGCGTTCCACACCGGTCGAACTCGAATTCGCCCAGGTGGAGAAAGTCTGAAGGCCGGGAGTCGGCAGTCCGCACCACGGACTGCTTGCACGGCTCCCAATTTTCAACATCAGGAGGAGTCCCGCAGCCCGGTGCGTGCAGACGTTCGAACTCCAGGAGAATCGCAATGGCAAAGAAAGTAGTTGGATACATCAAGTTGCAGGTGAAGGCCGGTCAGGCCAACCCCAGCCCGCCGGTCGGCCCCGCGCTCGGTCAGCGTGGCCTCAACATCATGGAATTCTGCAAGGCGTTCAATGCCGCCACCCAGAAGCTCGAACCCGGGCTGCCGATTCCGGTGGTGATCACCGCCTACTCGGACCGCAGCTTCACCTTCATCACCAAGACGCCACCGGCGTCGATTCTGCTCAAGAAGGCGGTCGGCATCCAGTCGGGATCCAAGCGTCCGAATACCGAAAAAGTCGGCAAGGTCAGCCGTGCCCAGCTCGAAGCGATCGCCACGCAGAAGATGCCGGATCTGACGGCGGCAAGTATGGACGCTGCGGTGCGCACCATTGCTGGTAGCGCGCGCAGTATGGGCCTGGTAGTGGAGGGTTAAACGATGACAACTCTGAGCAAGCGTTACCGTGCAATCAAAGATAGCGTCGCGCCGGGCCGTGCCTACGCGATCGACGAAGCGATCAGCATCATCAAGAGCAACGCCACCGCCAAGTTCAACGAGTCGGTCGACGTGGCGATCCGCCTCGGCATCGACGCCAAGAAGTCGGACCAGGGCGTGCGCGGCTCAACCGTGTTGCCGAACGGCACCGGCAAGACCGTGCGTGTGGCGGTGTTCTGTCCGGCCGGGGCCAAGGCCGAAGAGGCTTTGGCCGCAGGCGCCGACGCCGTCGGTATGGACGACCTGGCCGAGAAGATGCAGGCCGGCGACATCAACTACGGGGTGGTCATTGCCACGCCGGACGCGATGCGCGTGGTCGGCAAGCTCGGCCAATTGCTCGGTCCGCGCGGGTTGATGCCGAACCCCAAGGTCGGCACGGTCTCGGCCGATGTCGCCACCGCGGTGCGCAATGCCAAGGCCGGTCAGGTGCGTTATCGCAATGACAAGGCCGGCATTATCCACTGCACCCTGGGCAAGACCAGTTTCGACAGCGAAGCGCTGAAGGGCAACTTGACCGCGCTGCTGAACGACGTGGTGCGGGCCAAGCCGTCCTCGTCCAAGGGCCAGTATCTGCTCAAGGTCTCGCTGTCTTCGACCATGGGCATCGGCGTGATCGTCGACCAGGGCACGTTGACGCTGGCCAAGTGATCCAGATTCAAGACGACGATGGTCGTCACGGTTTTGGGGGCTGACCCGGCGACACACTGCCGGATTGGCCGTCAAAGACCTCAGGTGGAGCAACTCCGCGCGGCATGAAGCCGCAGTCCGCAGGGACCGCAAGCGGAGCCAGTCCTTAATCGGCGGGAAGCCGACCTGAGCAGATGGTGTCGCCCTCCGATGGTTTCGGAATGCCCACCTGAATTCCGGCATCCGCCGGCGGTCGCAGCGAAGGATCGCGTCGCCCGACAAATCAATCCACCGTGGTCGGCGCCGGATGCGCGGATTATGGAGCCATGGGGTGCCCCTGGGCATCGGCATGCGGAGACGTTATCGGCAACGATCGCGTCTCCCCGGCTGATGGTCCGGATCGGCTCCCCAACGTTCGGAGGTAATGCAATGCCGCTCAATCTGGACCAGAAGAAAGAGCTCGTTGCCGAACTGGCGGATGTTGCTGGCAAGGCGCATTCGATGGTTGCCGCCGAGTATTCGGGTCTCACCGTGGCCCAGCTCACTGATCTTCGCAACAAGGCGCGCCATGGCGGCGTGTTCCTAAAAGTGGTGAAGAACACGCTGGTCCGACGTGCCGTGGAAGGTACCGACTTCGCCTGCGCAAAAGACGCGCTGACGGGGCCGATGATCTATGCCTTTTCCAAGGAAGACCCGGGTGCCGCAGGCCGCCTGATCAAGGATTTCGCCAAGACCAACGACAAGTTGCAAGCCCGTGTGGTAGCGATTGGCGGCCAGGCATTCCCTGGTTCGCACATCGACCGCCTGGCCTCGTTGCCAACCCGTGAGCAGGCTCTGTCCATGTTGCTGTGCGTGATGAAGGCGCCGATCGAGAAACTCGTTCGCACCCTCATCGAGCCAGCGGCCATGGTCACCCGCGCGGTCAAGGCAGTCGCCGATCAAAAGGCGGCTTGAGCGCAACTTCCCCCAATCCATTCGGCGTTCCAATTCACGTCATCAATCAGAGGTAATCCACCATGGCCGTTTCAAAAGAAGAGATCCTGAACAGCATCGCGCAGATGTCGCTGATCGACATTACCGATCTGGTCAAGTTGATGGAAGACAAGTTCGGCGTCACCGCCGCCGCTCCGGTTGCGATTGCCGCCGGCCCGGCTGCTGCCGCTGCCCCGGTTGAAGAGAAGACCGAGTTCACCGTTGTGCTGAAGGCGACCGGCGAGAAGAAGGTCGAGGTGATCAAGGCAGTGCGCGCGATCACCGGTCTTGGCCTCAAGGAAGCCAAGGACCTGGTCGAATCCGCCCCGGCTACCGTCAAGGACGGTGTCAACAAGGCCGATTCCGACAAGTTCAAGAAAGAGCTCGAGGCTGCCGGTGCAACCGTCGAACTGAAGTAAGTCGAGTGTCGCTCGGAGAGGTTTTCCGGGCTGGGTAAGGCTGGGGGTGAAAGCCCCCGGCCTTACCGTGCTTGAGGCCAGTAGCAGCGAAACAAGGCTGCAAATGGCGAATTTCCGATTGCGCCGAGCACCGGCGCGCTCGCCAATTCGCGATTTGCATCAACCAGGGCCAAGCCGGCAGTGCGCCGGCAGAACCCGATCAACCAAGGGTGGTAGCGCGACCATGACCTACTCATTTACCGAGAAAAAGCGGATCCGCAAGGACTTCGGCAAATTGCCCCCAGTGCTGGGCGTGCCGTACCTGCTGGCCATCCAGACCGATTCCTACCACGCCTTTTTGCAAGCCGAGTCGACGGCCAAGAACCGTGAGGACCGCGGCCTGCACGCCGCACTGAAGTCGGTCTTCCCGATCAGCAGCTACTCGGGCAATGCCGCGCTGGAGTACGTCAGCTATCGCCTCGGGGAGCCGCCGTTCGACGAAAAAGAGTGCCGTTCGCGCGGTCTCAGCTTCGGCGCGCCGTTGCGCGTGCTGGTGCGCCTGGTGATCTACGACAAGGACAGCCCGGCCTCGAACAAGGCGGTCAAGCAGGTCAAGGAACAAGAGGTGTACATGGGCGAATTGCCGCTCATGACCGGCAACGGCACCTTCATCATCAACGGCACCGAACGGGTGATCGTGTCGCAGCTGCACCGCTCGCCGGGTGTGTTCTTCGACCACGACCGCGGCAAGACCCACAGCTCCGGCAAACTGCTGTTTTCGGCTCGGGTCATTCCGTATCGCGGCTCCTGGCTCGACTTCGAGTTCGACGCCAAAGATTGCCTGTTCACGCGCATCGACCGGCGCCGCAAACTGCCGGCGACGATCCTGCTGCGCGCGCTCGGCTACAACAACGAGGAAATCCTCGCGCATTTCTTCGAGAGCAATGATTTCACCTTGAATGCCAGTGGCGGCGCCGGTCTGACCCTGATCCCGGAGCGGCTCAAGGGCGAGGCGGCGGCATTCGACATCCGCATCGGCGATGAGCTGATCGTCGAAGCCGGCAAGCGCATTACGGCGCGCCATGTCAAACAGTTGCAGACCGCCAAGGTCGGCGCGCTGGAAGTGCCCGACGAGTATCTGATCGGCCGCATCCTGATGCACGACGTGGTCGACAAGAAGAGCGGCGAGCTGCTCGCTGCCGCGAACGACGAAATCAGCGATGAGCACCTGGCCAAGTTCCGCAAAGCCGGCATTCCGTCGATCGGCACCCTGTACGTGAACGATCTGGACCGTGGCGCCTATCTTTCGCAGACTCTGCGCATTGATCCGAGCAAAACCCAGCTCGAAGCGCTGGTTGAAATCTACCGGATGATGCGTCCGGGCGAGCCGCCGACCAAGGAAGCCGCGCAGAACCTGTTCCAGAACCTGTTCTTCACCTTCGAGCGCTACGACCTGTCTGCGGTCGGCCGGATGAAGTTCAATCGTCGGGTCGGGCGCAAGGAAACCGAGGGTTCGCCGGTACTGTACGACGGCAAATATTTCTCGGGCCGCAGCGACGAAGAAGGTCGTCGCCTGTTCAAGCAGTTCGGGCCGGATTTCTCCGACGTGCTCGACGCGATGAAGGAACTGGTCAACATCCGCAATGGCCAGGGAGTGGTCGACGATATCGATCATCTCGGCAATCGCCGCGTGCGTTCGGTTGGTGAAATGACCGAAAACGTGTTCCGCGTCGGCCTGGTCCGGGTCGAGCGCGCGGTCAAGGAGCGACTGTCGCTGGCCGAGTCCGAAGGCCTGACCCCGCAGGAACTGATCAACGCCAAGCCGGTGGCGGCCGCGATCAAGGAATTCTTCGGTTCCTCGCAACTGTCGCAGTTCATGGACCAGAACAACCCGCTCTCCGAAGTGACCCACAAACGCCGGGTCTCGGCGCTTGGTCCGGGCGGCCTGACCCGTGAACGTGCCGGTTTCGAAGTGCGCGACGTGCATCCGACCCACTACGGCCGGGTGTGCACGATCGAAACGCCGGAAGGCCCGAACATCGGCCTGATCAACTCGCTCGCGGTCTATGCCCGCACCAATCACTACGGCTTCCTGGAGACGCCGTTCCGCAAGGTGATCAACGGCCGGGCCACCAGCCAGATCGATTTTCTGTCGGCGATCGAGGAAAACGAGTTCGTGATCGCCCAGGCCAACTCGCCGATGACCGACAAGAAGGAGTTCACCGAATCCTTCGTTTCCTGCCGCCATCGCGGCGAATCGGAGCTGCGCCCGGTCAAGGACATCGGCTACATGGACGTTTCGCCCATGCAGACGGTGTCGGTGGCGGCGGCGCTGGTCCCGTTCCTTGAACACAACGATGCCAACCGCGCGCTGATGGGCGCCAACATGCAACGCCAGGCGGTGCCGACCCTGCGCTCGCAGACGCCGATGGTCGGTACCGGCATCGAACGCGACGTGGCGCGCGATTCCGGGGTGCTGGTCAGTGCCCGTCGTGGCGGCGTGATCGAACAGATCGACGCGGCCCGCATCGTGGTCAAGGTCAACGAGACCGAGGTCGGTGAAAACGACGCCGGTGTCGATATCTATTCGCTGATCAAGTACACCCGTTCCAACCAGAACACCTGCCTCAACCAGCGTCCGCTGGTCTCGGTCGGCGATGTCGTGGCCCACGGTGATGTGCTGGCCGATGGCCCGTCGACCGATATCGGCGAGCTGGCGCTCGGCCAGAACATGCTGGTCGCGTTCATGCCCTGGAACGGTTACAACTTCGAAGACTCGATCCTGCTATCCGAGCGCGTCGTGCGCGAAGATCGCTACACCACCATCCACATCGAGGAACTGGCCTGCGTCGCCCGCGACACCAAACTCGGCCCGGAGGAAATCACCGCCGATATCCCGAACGTGTCCGAGCAGGCGCTGACCCGTCTGGACGAATCCGGCGTGGTCTACATCGGCGCCGAGGTCAAGGCTGGCGACATCCTGGTCGGCAAGGTCACCCCCAAGGGCGAAAGCCAGCTGACCCCTGAAGAAAAGCTGCTGCGCGCGATCTTTGGCGAAAAGGCCTCGGACGTGAAGGACAGCTCGCTGCGCGTGCCACCCGGCATGGATGGCACGGTGATCGACGTGCAGGTGTTCACCCGTGACGGCATCGAAAAAGACAAGCGCGCCCGCCAGATCGAGGAATCCGAGATCAAGCGGGTCAAGAAGGACTTCGACGACCAGTACCGCATCCTCGAAAACGCGATCTATGCGCGACTGCGTTCGCAGCTCGCCGGACGCATGGCGATCAGCGGGCCGAATGGCCAGAAGAAGGGCGAGATCAGTGGCGCCTACCTCGAAGGTCTGAAACGCGACGAGCTGTTCTCGATCCGCATGAAGGACGAAGACGCCGCCGAGCAGATCGAGAAGGCGCAGGAACAGATCGCCCGGCACCGCGCCGAGTTCGACAAGCGCTTCGCCGACAAGAAGGCCAAGATCACCGCTGGCGACGACCTTGCCCCCGGCGTGCTCAAGATGGTCAAGGTGTATCTGGCGGTCAAGCGCCGCATCCAGCCGGGCGACAAGATGGCCGGCCGCCACGGCAACAAGGGCGTGGTCTCGATCATCGTGCCGGAAGAGGATATGCCGTACAGCGAAGACGGCCGTCCGGTCGACATCGTGCTGAATCCGCTCGGCGTGCCCTCGCGAATGAACATCGGCCAGATCCTGGAAACCCATCTGGGCTGGGCAGCCAAGGGCCTGGGCGAGCAGATCGGACGCATGCTGGCGGCCAATCAGAAGGTCGCCGATCTGCGCAAATTCCTCGACACGGTATATAACCACGACAAATCGAGCCATGGCGAGCGGGTCAAGCTGTCCAGCCTGAAAGACGACGAGCTGTTGGCTTTGTCGCGCAAGCTGACCGATGGTGTGCCGATGGCCACCCCGGTGTTCGATGGCGCGCTGGAATCGGAAATCAAGCGCATGCTGAGCCTGGCCGGGCTGCCGGAGAGTGGCCAGACCACGCTCTACGACGGTCGCACCGGCGAAGCGTTCGATCGACCGACCACGGTCGGCTACATGTACATGCTGAAGTTGAACCACCTGGTCGACGACAAGATGCACGCGCGTTCGACCGGCCCGTACTCCTTGGTCACCCAGCAGCCGCTGGGCGGCAAGGCGCAGTTCGGCGGCCAGCGCTTCGGCGAAATGGAAGTGTGGGCGCTGGAGGCCTACGGGGCCGCTTACACCCTGCAGGAAATGCTGACGGTCAAGTCGGACGACGTGACCGGACGCAACCAGATGTACAAGAACATCGTCGATGGGAACCACGAGATTACTGCGGGAATGCCGGAATCCTTCAATGTGCTGGTGAAGGAAATCCGCTCGCTGTCAATCAACATCGAATTGGAAGGCCAGTGAGCGCAGAGGACGTCATGCCATGAAAGACTTGCTCAATTTGTTCAATCAGCAGCGCCCGACGCTGGACTTCGATTCGATCCGGATCGGACTGTCTTCGCCGGAACTGATCCGTAGTTGGTCGTTCGGTGAAGTCAAAAAGCCGGAAACGATCAACTACCGGACCTTCAAGCCGGAGCGCGATGGCCTGTTCTGCGCCGCGATTTTCGGCCCGATCAAGGACTACGAGTGCCTGTGCGGCAAGTACAAGCGCATGAAGCACCGCGGCGTGGTCTGTGAAAAGTGCGGCACCGAGGTCACCCTGGCCAAGGTCCGGCGTGAACGCATGGGCCACGTCGAACTGGCCGCGCCGGTGGCGCATATCTGGTTCCTCAAGTCGCTGCCGTCGCGCATCGGTCTGATGCTGGACATGACCCTGCGCGACATCGAACGCATCCTGTATTTCGAGGGGTTCGTGGTGATCGACCCGGGTCTGACCCCGCTCGAGCGCGGCCAGATGCTGACCGAAGAGCAGTACCTGAATGCGGTCGAGGAACACGGCGACGAGTTCGACGCGCGAATGGGTGCCGAGGCGGTCAACGAGCTGCTCAAGACCATCGACCTGAACGCCGAGCTGGTGCGTCTGCGCGAGGAAATGTCGCAGACCAGTTCCGAAACCAAGCTCAAGCGCTTCTCCAAACGCGTCAAGCTGATGGAGAGCTTCCTCGATTCCGGCAATCGTCCGGAGTGGATGGTGTTGACGGTGATGCCGGTGCTGCCGCCGGACCTGCGTCCGCTGGTGCCGCTCGACGGTGGCCGCTTCGCCACCTCGGATCTGAACGACCTGTACCGGCGCGTGATCAACCGCAACAACCGACTGCGCCGCCTGCTCGAACTCAATGCGCCCGATATCATCGTGCGCAACGAAAAGCGCATGCTGCAGGAATCGGTCGATGCGCTGATGGACAACGGCCGCCGCGGCCGCGCCATCACCGGCACCAACAAGCGCCCGCTGAAGTCGCTGGCCGACATGATCAAGGGCAAGCAGGGCCGCTTCCGCCAGAACCTTCTCGGCAAGCGCGTCGACTACTCCGGTCGCTCGGTCATCGTGGTCGGTCCGACGCTCAAGTTGCATGAGTGCGGCCTGCCGAAGAAGATGGCGCTGGAGCTGTTCAAGCCGTTCATTTTCTCCAAGCTGCAGCGCCGCGGCCTGGCCACCACGATCAAAGCCGCCAAGAAGCTCGTCGAGCGCGAGAGCGCCGAGGTGTGGGACATCCTCGAAGAGGTGATCCGCGAACATCCGGTGCTGCTCAATCGTGCGCCGACCCTGCATCGTCTCGGCATCCAGGCCTTCGAGCCGGTGCTGATCGAGGGCAAGGCGATCCAGCTGCATCCGCTGGTCTGTACCGCGTTCAATGCCGACTTCGACGGCGACCAGATGGCGGTGCATGTACCCCTGTCGATCGAGGCGCAGCTGGAAGCACGCGCCCTGATGATGAGCTCGAACAACATC
>JBGSKT010000090.1:0-2130 GCA_041741075.1 Lysobacterales bacterium | reverse complement strand
GCAGCCGCGAAGCGCTGATCCGTTACGTCGCCGACCGCCCCGGCCACGATCGCCGCTACGCCATCGACGCCCGCAAGATCCGTGGCGAACTCGGCTGGCGCCCGGCCCGGACCTTCGAATCCGGCATCGCCGACACCATCGACTGGTACCTCGGGCACCAGGACTGGTGCGAGCGCATCCGCAATGGCGCCTATCGTGGCGAGCGGCTGGGCGGGGCGTAGCCGGCGGGCAGGCCCCCTGGTAGGAGCGACGCTCGCGTCGCGACCGGGCGATCGAAACGACCATCGCGACGCAGGCGTCGCTCCTACGACGGCGGTTTCCGGCGATACTGGGCGGCCAGAATCGGGTGAATCGTGTCGATGAGTACGCAAAAGGGCATCATCCTGGCCGGCGGCGCCGGCAGCCGGCTGCATCCGCTGACCCTGTCGGTGAGCAAGCAACTGCTACCGGTATACGACAAGCCGATGATCTACTACCCGCTGTCGGTGCTGATGCTGGCCGGTATCCGCGCGGTGCTGATCATCAATACCCCGCACGAGCAAGCCCTGTTCCAGCGCCTGCTCGGCGATGGCTCGGCCTGGGGCATGGACATCCGCTACGCGGTGCAGCCGAGTCCCGATGGCCTGGCCCAGGCCTATCTGATCGGGCGTGAGTTCGTCGCCGGTCAGCCCTCCTGTCTGGTGTTGGGCGACAATATCTTCTACGGTCACGGCCTGACCGAGGTGCTGCGTAGTGCCGCCGCAGAGACGCACGGCGCGACCGTGTTCGGCTACTGGGTGAAGGATCCGCAACGCTATGGCGTGGCCGAGTTCGACGCCGCCGGGCGGGTGCTCAGCCTGGAAGAAAAACCGGCCGCGCCACGTTCGCATTACGCGGTCACCGGGCTGTATTTCTATGACGGCCGCGCCAGTGACTTCGCGCGCGAGCTGCAACCCTCGGCGCGCGGCGAGCTCGAAATCACCGATCTCAACCGGCGCTATCTGCAAGACGGCAGTCTGCGCGTCGAAAAGCTCGGCCGCGGCTATGCCTGGCTGGATACCGGCACCCACGAATCGATGCAGCAAGCCGGCAATTACATCGCCACCATCGAGGCGCGTCAGGGCCTGCGCGTGTGCTGCCCGGAGGAAATCGCCTTTCAGAATGGCTGGATCGATGCCGCGCAGTTGCTGCGCCTGGCCGAGCCGCTGAAGAAGAGCGGCTATGGCGAATACCTGGCGCGGGTCGCGCTCGGCGAGGGCGTGTTGTGAGGATGGCGATGATCGAGTTCGGCCAACCCCGTCGTCCCGGCGGCAGCCGGGACCCAGTCCAGACGACCGGCGACGGACGACGGCAGACAGAAAACCGTCGCCCCGGCGGAAGCCGGGGTCCAGTCCCAGCGGTGGCGGCAACCCCCGCCACTGGGCCCCGGCTTCCGCCGGGGCGACGTCGTTTCGTCGTCCCGGCGCATGCCGGGACCCACTACTTCTTACCCGCGCACTCAGGCATGAGTCACCGTCAGCGCCGCGCCTACCACTGGGCCCCGGCCTGCGCCGGGGCGACGGAGTTTTTCCAATGCGCGTGACTGATACCCCGCTGCCCGGCGTCCGGCTGATCGAACCGCGTCTGTTCGCCGATCCGCGCGGGAGTTTTTTTGAAAGCTGGAACCAGGCCACTTACGCCGCTGCCGGCATCGATTTCGACTGCGTGCAGGTCAACGTCTCGCGCTCGGCGCGCGGGGTGTTGCGCGGTCTGCATTACCAGTGGCCGAATCCGCAGGGCAAGCTGGTCAGCGTGCTGGATGGCGAAGTGTTCGATGTGGCGGTCGATATCCGTCAGGGTTCGCCGCAGTTCGGGCGCTGGACCGGGGCGGTGCTCTCGGCCGCCAATCGTCGCCAGTTGTGGATTCCCGAAGGCTTTGCGCACGGCTTTGTGGTCACCAGCGAGAGTGCGCTGTTCCATTATTTGTGCACCAGCCCATACGATCGCGCCGCCGATGCCAGCCTGCGCTGGGACGACCCGGCGCTGGCGATCGACTGGCCGCTCCGGCAACCGGAACTCTCGGACAAGGATGCGCGCGCGCCCCTGCTCGCCGACATCGCGCCAGAACGGCTGCCGGTGCTCCGGCCATGAAAATGCTGCTGCTCGGCGCCG
>JBGSKT010000089.1:0-2932 GCA_041741075.1 Lysobacterales bacterium | reverse complement strand
GCCCCCGAACTCGCCCTGCCGGTATATCTGCGCGACAAGGTCGCACTGACCGTGGCCGAGCGCGCCGGCAGCGGCTGAGGTCTCAAGGTCCGCCGATCGGTACCACGCCGAGTGCGCGGGCGGCGCCGATGTCGATGATCTGGTATTCCGGCAGGCGCGGGTCGCCGAAATGGCCGATGCCTTGCTGGTAGCGGGCATAGCCGCGCTCGGTGGCGCGCACAAAACTGTTGAATGAGGCCGCGCGGTCGAGCTTGCCGTCGGGACCGCGCTCCGCCGAGTCCAGCAGGGTGGTTTCCAGGTAGGCACGATCCCCGCCCGGCGACAGCTCGAAGCCGAGCAACATGTGGCCGGGCATCAGGATCAAGGCCGGGTTCAGATCGAGCTTGCGCAACACCGAGGCCAACAGCACGCTGCCATCGACACAGTTGGCCTGGTTGTTCAGCCACGACTGGTCGAGCGAGCGCACGTGCTGGGAATACACCTCGGAACCGGCGTTGCCGGTGCGGGTGATCGACGAATACTGGATGCCGTGTCGCTGCAGCAGGTTCCAGATCGCGAAAACCTGCATCAGCACCGCCTGCGGTTTGCGTTGCTGGTAGCCGTCGAAGCGCTTGACCACGCCGCCGGCCAGCGCCTGTTGGATGATCGTGGCTACGCGCGGGTGGTCTTCGTCGACATAGCCGGCGAACATCCACGACAAGTCGCTCGGGGCGCGCTTGCTGGCGATGAAATAGGGCACATCGTTGATCGAGCGCAGCCGCACCCGAACACTGCTGTTCTGCTCGGCCTGCTGATCGATACGGACCCGGAACAGCACGGTTTCCGGGGCCGGCCGCAGTGCCGCGCGCAGTTTTTCGAATTGCCAGGACAGGGTCGGATAGATCGTGTAGCGCACGCCCTGCTGCGGCAGTACCGCCTCGAAGCTGGTGGTCCGCAGCCAACCCGGCAATTCGATCGTGACCCGGACCTTTTGACGATCGCGGCCGGCCAGCACCCGCACGCCGATCAGGCCGTTGCTGTCGCCGATCACGCCGGCCGGATTGCGCCGCGCCGGCATATTCGCCGTGACCAGGATCAGCGCCGGAAAAATCTGCCCGCGCGGGCTCACCACCGGCGTCCACTCGGCCGCAGCTGCCGGAACCGCGGCCGCGAACAACCATGCCGCCCAGAACATCAACACGATTCGCACGGATCGATCCCTGCCTGCAAGGAACGGTCAGTTTGACTGCAACGACCTGACCGCGCCAAGACCGGGCGTAGCAGGTGCACTCCAGATTGGCAAAGACTGGCTTGAGAATGTGGGAGCGACGGCACGTCGCGACGGTCGCTTCGGTCGCCAAGTCGCGATCCGCCGCCGCTCCCACCACCGCGCCCGGCTCGCTCGGTCTTCGGTACGCTGTCTTCCGTCCTCCGAACCGGGCATAATGCCGCTGCGTCCCCCCGGGCGGGTGTAGTTCAATGGTAGAACTGTAGCTTCCCAAGCTACTAGCGTGGGTTCGATTCCCATCACCCGCTCCATTTCCATGCCGCCTGGCAGAGCGTCCGTGCCGTCTGATCGTTCGTCTCGCCGCCCGGTGTCCACCGTCAGCCAGTACCGCTCCCCGGTGCTGATCGGCTGGCGTGAATGGCTGGCACTGCCGGGGCTCGGCATCCCCGCGATCAAGGCCAAGATCGATTCCGGCGCACGCAGTTCGGCATTGCATGTCGATGCTCTGGTGGAAGAACACCGCGTCGATGGCGACTGGGTGCGCTTCCAGATCCAGCCGCGCCGGCGCAGCCGCAAGCTGCCATCGGGGGTCTGGTTCGAGGCGCGCGTACACGCGCGGCGTCCGGTCACCGATTCCGGCGGCCACGTCAGCCAACGTCCGTTCATTCGCACCCTGGTGCGGATCGGGACTGAATCCTTCGAAACCGAAATCAACCTGACCAATCGCCGTGGCATGCTGTTTCCGATGTTGCTCGGGCGCACCGCGATGGCCGGCCGCTTTGTGGTGGATCCGGCGTCCAGCTACGTACTGCCCAAACCGTCCGCCCACAGCAAGATATCCAGCGTGTGAAAATTGCCATCCTGTCGCGCAATAGCAAGCTCTATTCGACCCGACGCCTGCTGCAGAGCGCGCGCGAACGTGGCCACAGCGCGCGCGTGCTCGATCCGCTGCGCTGCTATATGCGGATCGAACCGCTCGGTTTTCAGATGAACTACAAGGGCCGCGCACTGGCGAAATTCGACGCGGTGATTCCGCGCATCGGCGCGTCGATCACCCGCTACGGCACCGCCGTGGTGCGCCAGTTCGAGATGATGAAGGTATTCACCCCGAACCGGGCCGACGCGATCGGCCGGGCCCGCGACAAACTGCAATGCCTGCAACTGCTCGCCGCCCAGGACCTCGGCTTGCCGGTGACCGTATTCGGCGACAATCCGGACGACACCAGCGACCTGTTGACCCTGCTCGGTGCCCCGCCGCATGTGATCAAACTGGTCGAGGGCGCCCAGGGCCAGGGCGTGGTACTGGCCGACAAGATCAGCAATTCGCAGAGTGTGATCGAAGCCTTCCGCGGCCTGTACGCCAATTTTCTGGTGCAGGAATTCATCCGCGAAGCGCGCGGCGCGGACATCCGCTGCCTGGTGGTCGGCGGCAAGGTGATCGCGGCCATGCGCCGGCAGGCGCGCAAGGGCGAATTTCGTTCCAACCTGCACCGCGGCGGACGCGCCGAACTGGCCACCCTGAGCGCGGCCGAAGGCGAACTCGCCCTGCGTGCCGCCGCGGTCATGGGACTGGGCATTGCCGGTGTCGACTTGCTGCGCTCCAAACGCGGCCCGCTGGTGCTCGAGGTCAATTCCTCGCCCGGCCTGGAGGGTATCGAGGCGGCCACCGGCATCGATGTCGCTGGCGCCATCATCGCCTATCTGGAGCAACGCCAGCGCCGGCAC
>JBGSKT010000088.1:0-11246 GCA_041741075.1 Lysobacterales bacterium | reverse complement strand
CTCGCGGCGGTGCGCGCCGCCGTCCTGTGGCGGCAGTCCGGTGGTAGCCGGCTCGGCCTGTTGCTCCGGAACAAATCGATCCGCGAGCAAGCGCGGGCGCTGTTGTCCGGAGAGTCGAACACCGAAAGACGAAAGTAGGGTGGATAAGCGCAGCGGTTTTCAACGGCGGAGCCGGTCATCCACCATCTATCGGGTTTGGACAGGTGCCCCATTGTAGGAGCGACGGTACGTCGCGACCGCCACTTCGATAGCCTGATCGCGACGTGCCGTCGCTCCTACAACCGACCGATGCCGCAACGCCAGCCCCACAATCGAGGTCGGATCGGCGATAATTGCGAGCTGCCCGGAATCCGCCCCGCCGCTGGTACCGGCCCTTTTCTCCCGCGCACATTTCGAGGAAATCCCATGATCGATTCATTTTCGGTACGCGACACACTGAACGTCGCTGGCCGCAGCTACCGGTTCTATTCGCTGGCACGTTTCGGGCTGCAATTCGAGATCCGGCGCCTGCCCTACGCGATGAAAATCCTGCTCGAGAACCTGCTGCGCAACGAAGACGGCGTATCGGTCACCACCGCCTCGATCGAAGCCGTGGCGAACTGGAACCCGCAGGCCGAACCGGATACCGAAATTGCCTTCATGCCGGCGCGGGTGGTGCTGCAGGACTTTACCGGGGTGCCGTGCGTAGTGGATCTGGCGGCGATGCGCGACGCCGTGGTCAAGCTCGGCGGCTCGGCCACCAATATCAACCCGCTGATCCCCTCCGAGCTGGTCATCGATCACTCGGTTCAGGTCGATTCCTTCGGCAAGGCCGACTCGCTCGATCGCAACGGCGAAATCGAATTTCAGCGCAATGGCGAACGCTACAGTTTCCTGCGCTGGGGCCAGAAGGCGTTCAACAATTTCAAGGTGGTGCCACCGAATACCGGCATCGTGCATCAGGTCAATCTGGAAAACCTGGCGCGGGTGGTGATGACCCGCGAGCTCGATGGCGAGATGTACGCCTTTCCGGACACCGTGTTCGGCACCGACTCGCACACCACCATGATCAATGGCCTGGGCGTGCTCGGCTGGGGCGTGGGTGGCATCGAAGCCGAAGCAGCCATGCTCGGCCAGCCCAGCTCGATGCTGATCCCGCAGGTGGTCGGCTTCCGGCTGACCGGCAAACTGCCCGAGGGCGCGACCGCCACCGATCTGGTGCTGACCGTCACCCAGATGCTGCGCAAGCACGGCGTGGTCGGCAAGTTCGTCGAGTTCTTCGGCGATGGTCTGAACCATCTGCCGCTGGCCGATCGCGCCACGATCGCCAATATGGCCCCCGAGTACGGCGCCACCTGCGGCATTTTTCCGATCGACGCCGAAGCCCTGAATTACTTGCGCCTGTCCGGCCGCGAGGAACACCTGATCGCCCTGGTCGAGGCCTACGCCAAGGCCCAGGGCCTGTGGCGCAGCGATGTCGAGGCCGAATACAGCGCCACCCTGCAACTGGACATGGGTGAGGTGAAGCCATCGCTGGCCGGCCCAAAGCGCCCGCAGGATCGCGTACTGCTCACCGACATGAAGCAGAACTTCAACGACAACCTCGGCGGCATGACCGGCAATCGCAAGAGCAATTCCCAGGTTGCCGGGTTCGTCTCCGAGGGTGGCGACCAGCGGCAGGCGGCGCACCTGGCGTCCAGGCCGAAATCAAAGATCTGCATCCGCGACGAAGAGGCAGAACTGGCCGATGGCTCGGTGGTGATCGCCGCGATCACCTCCTGTACCAACACCTCCAACCCGGCAGTGATGCTGGGTGCCGGCCTGCTGGCGCGCAATGCGGTCGCGCGCGGACTCAAATCGGCCCCCTGGGTCAAGACCTCGCTCGGGCCGGGCTCGCTGGTGGTCACCGACTACCTGAAAAAGGCCGGGGTGCTGGCCGACCTGGAAAAGCTCGGCTTCTACGTGGTCGGCTATGGCTGCACCACCTGCATCGGCAATTCCGGCCCGTTGCCGGATGCGGTGTCCAAAGGGATCGCCGAGAACGATCTGGTGGTCGCCTCGGTGCTATCGGGCAATCGAAACTTCGAAGGTCGCGTGCATCCGGAAGTGAAGATGAACTATCTGGCCTCGCCACCGCTGGTGGTGGCCTATGCCCTGGCCGGTACCATCGACATCGATCTGAGCAGCGAGCCGCTCGGCACCGGCAGCGATGGCCAGCCGGTGTATTTGCGGGACATCTGGCCAAGCAGCAAGGAAATCAGCGACACCATCATCGCCGCGATCGGCCCGGACATGTTCAAGAAGAACTACGCCGACGTATTCAAGGGCGATTCGCGCTGGAACCAGATCGCCTCGCCCGATGGCGCATCGTTTGCGTGGGATGACGCGTCCACCTACATCAAGAACCCGCCCTACTTCGACGGCATGAGCATGGAAGTGGGCACGATTGCGGACATCCACGGCGCCCGCGTGCTTGGCCTGTTCGGCGACTCGATCACCACCGACCACATCTCGCCGGCCGGCAACATCAAGGCCAGCTCACCAGCCGGCAAGTTCCTGCAGGCCCGCGGCGTGGCGCCCGGCGATTTCAATTCCTATGGCTCGCGGCGCGGCAACGACGACGTGATGGTGCGCGGCACCTTCGCCAACATCCGCATCAAGAACCTGATGCTGGGTGGCGAAGAAGGCGGCAACACCATTCACTACCCGTCGCAGGAAAAACTGGCGATCTACGACGCCGCGGTCAGGTACAAAGCCGAGGGCGTGCCGCTGGTGGTGATGGCCGGCAAGGAATACGGCACCGGTTCCTCGCGCGACTGGGCGGCCAAGGGCACCACCCTGCTCGGCGTCAAGGCAGTCATCGCCGAAAGTTTCGAGCGTATCCACCGCAGCAATCTGGTCGGCATGGGCGTGCTGCCGTTGCAGTTCGACGACGGCCAGAATGCGCAATCGCTGGGCTTGAAGGGTGATGAAGTGTTCGACATCACCGGCCTCGACGACGGCGCCGGCAAAGTGGCCACCGTCACCGGCAAGCGTGGCGACGGCAGCAGCGTGAGTTTCCGGGCGCGCGTGCTGCTGCTCACCCCGAAGGAAGTCGAATACTTCCGCCACGGCGGCATCCTGCATTATGTGCTGCGCCAACTGGCCAGCCGCAAGGCGGCCTGACGTTTCGCGGACGCCCCGCGCTGTTGTGGGAGCGACGGCACGTCGCGACTTGGCTACCGAAGTGACCGTCGCGACGTGCCGTCGCTCCTACATTCCACCTGGCTCCCGCAATCACACCGCGATCGGCGCCTTGATGCTGGCGTCGGCGACATAGTCCTCGACGCCGATGTCGTCGAAACGGAAGGCGAACAGGTCGTCGATTTGCGGATTGAGTCGTAGCTGCGGCAGCGGCTTCGGCTGCCGCTGCAGTTGCTCGCGGGCCTGTTCGAAGTGGTTTCGGTACAGGTGTGCGTCGCCCAGGGTATGGATGAACTCCCCCGGCCGCAAGCCGCAGACCTGGGCAATCATCGAGGTCAGCAGGGCGTAGGATGCGATGTTGAATGGCACACCGAGAAACACATCGGCGCTGCGCTGATACAACTGGCAGCTCAGGCGGCCATTGGCGACATAGAACTGGAACAGGGCGTGGCAGGGCGGCAAGGCCATGGCCGGCAACTCACCGACATTCCAGGCGCAAACCAGCAGGCGGCGCGAATCTGGATTGGTCCTGATCTCTGCAACCACCTCACGCAGCTGGTCGATGCTGCCACCATCGGCGGTCCCCCAACTGCGCCATTGCTTTCCGTAAACCGGTCCGAGCTCGCCTTCGGCATCGGCCCATTCGTCCCAGATGCTGACCTTGTTTTCTCGCAAATAGGCAATATTGGTGCTGCCGGTCAGAAACCACAGCAACTCGTGGATGATTGAGCGCAGGTGCAGTTTCTTGGTGGTCAAAAGCGGAAAGCCGGCGCCCAGATCGAAGCGCATCTGGTAGCCAAACACACTGCGGGTGCCGGTACCGGTGCGGTCGTCCTTGTCGGTACCAGCATCGAGAATATGCTGCAGCAGTTCCAGGTACTGGCGCATGACGGTCAGATGGCGGCGCTATTGGCACTGGCGGCGGCCGCGCCCGGCTCGATCGGCGCGCGACGCGAAAGCCACAGCAGGTACAGCCCGATCAGGACCAGCGGCAGCGAGAGCAATTGCCCGGTAGTCAGCCAGCCGAAGGCCAGATAACCCATCTGCGCATCCGGCTCGCGCACGAATTCGACCAGAATGCGGAATGCGCCGTAGCCGATCGCGAAAACACCGGAGACCGCATAGCGCGGACGCGGCCGGGCCGAATAAAACCAGACGAGCAGAAACAGGGCCAGCCCTTCGAGCAGGGCCTGGTACAACTGTGAGGGGTGCCGTGCCTCGGCATCCAGCAATCCGGCCGCGGCCTGCGCACGCAGGGTTTCGATGCCGAGCCCCAGACGCTCGAGCGAACGCGGGAAGATCACCGCCCAGGGCAGGTCGCTGTGCCGCCCCCACAATTCGCCGCCAATAAAATTGCCGATGCGGCCGAAGCCAAGTCCGAGCGGCACGATCGGCGCCACGAAATCGATCACGTCGAAGGGATGCTTGTGCTGTTTGCGGCTCCACCAGGCACCAGCGAGCAGGACCCCGAGCAGTCCGCCATGGAAACTCATGCCGCCTTCCCAGATGCGCAACAGGCTGAGCGGTTCGGCGACCAACTGCGACCAGCCATAGACCAGCATGTACCCGATCCGACCACCGAGGATCACCCCCATCATGCCGAGAAACAGCAGGTCGGAAAACTGCTCAGCATTGATGCCGAGCCGACCGGCGCGCAGGCGCCGGTTACCCAGCCACCAGGCCATGCCGAATGCAGCCAGATAGGTGATGCCATACCAATGCACCGCGACCGGCCCAAGGCTGATCGCGATCGGATCGATATCGTGAAAATACGCCATGCCCTGCTCCATCTGCCGGGGTTGCCCGCGCACCGCGAGCAAGCGCGATTATGACCGGTTCGGGCGCTGCTTTGGCGACGCGGCATGCCGAGCTGGTGCTCGGCGCGCCCAGGGGGGCGGCGCGCGCACGAGTGCCTGGCGGCTTTGCGGTCGGTTTAGAGTTTGCGCAGCAGGGATTTAGCCAGCAGCCAGACATCGCCTGGCCAGCGTGCGGTCAGCAGATTGCCGTCCTCGACCACGAAGGCGGCGGCATCGTCGAGGTCGCTGCCCTTGGCGATCCACTGGATCGGGCCGCGCTCGAAGTGTCCATCCGAGCCGAGCGCGGCGCGCACTTCGTCCTCGGTGTAAGCCGGATAGGTGCGGTAGTAGCGGCCCAGCCGCCAGGCGGTCAGCCAGAAGGCACTGCGCTCCAAGTATTTCGGCAGACAGGTGGCACGACGCCCAGCGAGCAGGCTTTCGCCACTCGCCGGGTCGCGGGCGCGGGCCAGCAGTAGCACGCCGTGGCAGATCGCCGCGATCGGGCGACCCAGAGCCGCGAATGCGCTGGTCTGTTGCTGCAACAGACGACTATCCAGGCACTGGCGCACGCCCAAGGCATGCCCGCCCGGCAGCAGCAGCGCGGCATAGTCGGCCGGGACGATCTGGTCCCAGCGAATCGGTGCACGAAATGCCGGGGCAGCGATCATTTCCGCATAGCGCTGGCAGGCTTCGGCCTCGGCGCCGAGCTGGCCGAAGATCACCCCGTCCAGCAGTTTCGGGTCGCAGGCGGCGGGATCGCCATTCTCGGTGGCGAACACCACCTGGTGGCCGGCGCGCACGAATACGTGCCAGGGGATGGCGACCTCGGTGGTATCGAAATCACGATCCGGCAGCGGAATCAGTATCTTCATCGGATCTTCATCACCGGTCGATCGCTTTGGCGATGCGATCGAGTGCCATCAGCCGCCGCAACAGCGGCTCGATCTGCGCCAGCGGCCAGGCATTGGGGCCATCGGACAGCGCCTGTTCCGGGTCCGGGTGGGTTTCCATGAACACCCCGGCCACGCCGACCGCCACCGCCGCCTGCGCCAGCGCCGGCACAAATTCGCGCTGACCGCCGCTGCTTGCGCCATTGGCACCCGGCAACTGCACCGAATGGGTGGCATCGAACACCACCGGACAGCCGGTCTCGCGCAGGATCACCAGAGCGCGCATGTCGCTGACCAGGTTGTTGTAGCCAAAACTCGCGCCACGCTCGCAGACCATGATCTGCTGGTTGCCGACAGCCCGCGCCTTGTCGGCGACGTGGCGCATATCGCCCGGTGCCAGAAACTGGCCCTTCTTGATATTGACCGGCTTGCCGGCGGCGGCGACGCGCTGGATGAAATCGGTCTGACGGCACAGAAACGCCGGGGTCTGCAACACATCGACCACGCTTGCCACTTCCTCGATCGGGGTGTATTCGTGCACGTCGGTCAGCACCGGCACGCCGATCTGACGCTTGACTTCGGCCAGTGCTTTCAACCCGCCCTCGACCCCGGGGCCACGGAAGCTCGCCCCGGACGATCGATTGGCCTTGTCGAAGCTGGATTTGAAGATCAACGGCAGGCCGAGCCGCGCGCAGATTTCCTTGAGCGTGCCGGCCACATCCAGCACCAGTTGCGGACTCTCGATCACGCATGGACCGGCGATCAGGAACAAGGGCTGGTCGGGGCCACATTCGAATCCGCAAAGTTTCATCGCGCACGGTCCTGATGGCGGGCTGAAAAGATCATGACTGCATCCGGTCCCAGAACGCCTTGATGCTGTCCAGCCAACCGCTCTGCCGCGGCGAGTGGTCGCGGCCACCTTCGACGAAGGTAGCCTCGAATTCATTGAGCAATTCGCGCTGACGTTTGTTGAGTTTGATCGGGGTCTCGACCACGACTCGGCACAGCATATCGCCCTGGGCGCCACCACGCACCGGCTTGACGCCCTTGTGACGCAGGCGGAACAGCTTGCCGGTCTGGGTCTCGGCCGGCACCCGGATGATCGCCTCGCCATCGAGGGTCGGGATCAATACCTCGCCGCCCAGCGCCGCCTGCGAAAAGCGGATCGGCACTTCGCAATAAAGATCGTTGCCCTCGCGCTGGAACAGCTTGTGCTCGCGCACCTGCACCTCGACGAACAGGTCCCCGGGTGGCGCCCCATTCGGGCCGGCCTGGCCCTCACCAGCCAGACGCACCCGGTCGCCGCTGTCCACCCCGGCTGGAATCTTGACCGACAGGGTCTTTTCCTTTTCCACCCGACCGTGCCCCTGGCAGGTCCGGCACGGCTTGTCGATGCGGTTGCCGCGGCCCTGGCAATGCGGGCAGGCTTGTTCGACCTGGAAGATGCCGCGTGCGGCGATCACCCGGCCGCGTCCGCGGCAGGTGCCGCAGGTCTCAACACGGCCGTCCTCGGCGCCGGAGCCGTGGCAGACTTCGCAGCCGACCACGGTCGGCAGATCGAACTGCTTCTCGACCCCGAACACCGCCTCTTCCAGATCGAGTTCGAGCACGTAGCGCAGGTCGGCGCCGCGGTGCGCCTGCTGGCGTCTGCCACCACCGAAAATATCTCCGAAGATATCGCCGAAGATATCGCCCACATCGGCAAAGCCCGCCCCGCCACCGCGACCGGCGCCGCCGCCCTCGAAGGCGGCATGGCCGTGCTGGTCGTACACACGACGCTTGCCGCTGTCGCTCAGCACTTCGTAGGCTTCCTTGGCTTCCTTGAAGTGTGCCTCGGCCGCCTTGTCGCCATCATTGCGATCCGGGTGATGCTTCATCGCCAGGCGCCGATAGGCCTTCTTGATTTCCTCGTGGCTGGCGGCTTTTTCGACGCCTAGCACTTCGTAATAATCGCGCTTTTTCATGACCATCGCTTGCTGTCTGGACGGAAAAACCTTTCGAAAGCCATAAAACCGGAAAGTAGCCCAGATGAAGCGCAGCGGCTCTTAACAGCGGAGCTGGTCAATCCGGGATGCCCGGTCGATAAAGCGCTGTCCCGGAAGTCCCCCGGCCGGTGCGGGCTGCGACTATCCCGGATGTAAAGCTCCGACGTACTCAGAGCCCTGTCCCATCCCGGATGCGCGGCCTTAAATCCCCAGATGAGCAGCTACGCCGTTGACAGCCCGCTTCGCTCCATCCGGGCTACGCCGCTGACTGCGGCCTCATCCAGCACCAGTGAAGAGCGCGGCGCAACTACCACCCAGCCAATCCGCCAACCCGAGCAAGGTGGATGCGCTGCGCTTATCCACCCTACTTCCTGGCATCGACCAGGCTTCAATCCTTCTTGACCTCGGTGAACTCGGCATCGACCACGTCGTCTGCCGCCGCCGATGCCGACTCGGCACCGCCAGACGGCGGCGACGATCCGCTCCCGGCCGAAGCCGCGGCCGCAGCCAGCGTCTGGGCAGCGGCTTCCAGCGCGGCGGTGCGCGATTCGATTTTGGCCTTGTCGTCGCCCTTCATCGCCGACTCGACTTCCTTGATTGCTTCCTCGATCGGGCCGATCTGGCTGCCGTCGATCTTGCCACCGTGTTCCTTGAGCGCGGCACGCACGCTGTGCACCAGCTGGTCGGCCTTGTTGCGCGCACCGACCAGCTCGTGGAACTTACGGTCTTCATCACGGTTGGCCTCGGCGTCGCGAACCATGCGCTGGATCTCGTCTTCGCTCAGGCCAGACCCGGCCTTGATCTCGATGCGCTGCTCCTTGCCGGTCTTCTTGTCACGGGCCTGTACGTGCAGGATGCCGTTGGCGTCGATGTCGAAGCTGACCTCGACCTGCGGCATGCCGCGCGGCGCCGGGTCGATGCCGGCCAGATCGAACTTGGCCAGCGACTTGTTGAAGCGCGCCTGCTCGCGTTCGCCCTGCAGCACGTGCACGGTCACCGCGGTCTGGTTGTCGTCGGCGGTCGAGAACACCTGCGCGGCCTTGGTCGGCACCGTGGTGTTCTTCTCGATCAGCTTGGTGAACACGCCACCCATGGTCTCGATGCCGAGCGACAGCGGGGTCACGTCGAGCAGCAGCACGTCCTTGACCGTGCCGGACAGCACGCCGCCCTGGATCGCGGCGCCGATCGCCACCGCCTCGTCCGGGTTGACATCCTTGCGCGGTTCGCGGCCGAAGAACTCGGTCACCGCCGCCTGCACCCGCGGCATCCGGGTCATGCCGCCGACCAGGATCACCTCGTGCACGTCGCCGATCTTGAGCTTGGCGTCGTTGAGCGCGATCTTGCACGGCTCAATGCTCTTGCGCACCAGATCATCGACCAGCGCTTCAAGCTTGGCCCGGGTCAGCTTGATGGTCAGGTGTTTGGGGCCGCTGGCGTCGGCGGTGATGTAGGGCAGATTGACATCGGTCTGCTGCAGCGAGGACAACTCGATCTTGGCGCGTTCGGCGGCGTCTTTCAGGCGTTGCAGGGCGAGCGGGTCGCTCTTCAGGTCGATGCCCTGCTCTTTCTTGAACTCGTCGACCAGAAAATCGATCACCCGCTTGTCGAAGTCCTCGCCACCGAGGAAGGTGTCGCCATTGGTCGACAGCACTTCGAATTGCTTCTCGCCGTCGATCTCGGCGATCTCGATGATCGACACGTCGAAGGTGCCGCCGCCCAGGTCATAGACCGCGATCTTGCGGTCCTTGCCGCCGGACTTGTCCAGGCCGTAGGCGAGCGCCGCCGCGGTCGGCTCGTTGATGATGCGCTTTACGTCCAGACCGGCGATGCGGCCGGCGTCCTTGGTCGCCTGGCGCTGGCTGTCGTTGAAGTAGGCCGGCACCGTGATCACCGCCTCGGTGACCGGCTCGCCAAGAAAATCCTCGGCGGTCTTTTTCATTTTCATCAGCACCTTGGCCGAGATTTCCGGCGGCGCCATACGCTTGCCGTCGCTGGTCACCACCCAGGCGTCGCCGTTTTCCGCGCCGGCAATGCCATACGGAACCATGTCCAGGTCCTTCTGCACTTCGGCATCGGTGAACTTGCGCCCGATCAGGCGCTTGACCGCGTAGAAAGTGTTCTTCGGGTTGGTCACGCCCTGGCGCTTGGCCGAGGCACCGACGATCACCTCGCCGTCCTTGTTGAAGGCGACGATCGACGGCGTGGTACGGTCGCCTTCGGCGTTTTCGATGACCCGCGCGCTGCCGCCATCCATTACCGCCACACAGGAGTTGGTGGTGCCGAGATCAATTCCGATAATTCTGCCCATGACGAGTTCCTCTTGGATTCTTCGGCTCGGATTGAGCCTTGACTGGTGTGGATATAGGGGATGATGCCGAGGTTTCAATGGCTGCCGACGCCGCCTCAGTCATCGCGGTTGACGCTGACCATGGCGGCACGTACCAGACGGTCGTTCAGGCTGAACCCCTTCTGGAACACCGCGACCACGGTATTCGGCGCAGATTCCGGCGCCACGACCGTGGCGACCGCCTGGTGCAGATCCGGGTCGAATACGGCCCCGACCGGGTCGATTGCGCGCACGCCATTGCTTTCGACCGTCCTCATCAGCAGGCGCAGCGTCAGATCCATGCCCTCGCGCAGTTTGTCGGCATCACCGCCGCCCTGGCGCAGACCAGCTTCCAGGCTGTCGATCACCGGCAGCAAGTCGGTGAGCAGCCGCTCGACACCGAACTTGCGCGCCGCATCGACATCGCGCGCCAGCCGCTTGCGCTGGTTGTCCATCTCGGCGATCAGGCGGAGCTGCTCGTCCTTGGCGGCGCCAAGCAGTTCCTCCAGTTCGTTGATGCGGGTCTCCAGAATCTCGATCGGAGACTGATTCATTGCATCTGGCGGGTTGCTGCTGCTGGTGACTTCTTGATTCATGCGGAATTCCTCTGGCTCGATTGCCCCTGGCGTTGGGGCAGACGCGGCAGATGGGGTCGGGCCAGCAGGTTTCAAGTGTTGCAGACGACGACCGGGGACAGAACACGAGGTGCCGAAGCCGACTTCTGTCTTCTGTCTGCTTACAAGGCCGCGATGAATTCGTCAGCGGATAGGTCCGCCTGACGCAGGACACCTGCCAGCGTGCCAACTTTGACTTCGCTATGTAGGGGGACGACACAGCCTTTGGAACCACGTCGCATGATGACGTGGCTCCCAGATTGGCGAGCCTTCTCTAAACCAAGGCGCTCCAGCGCTCGCACTACGGCGGTGCCTGAAACACTCGGCAGCTTAGGCGCTGTAAACCAATAAAGGTGACATCTTGCTGGTCTTTTGCCCCATCTGCTTCGTTCCGCAAGGGGTTACATAGTCGGACTATGCGCCCCCTTGCGTGCCTCGCAGATGGGGCAAAATCCTTCGCGATCTGCCACCTT
>JBGSKT010000087.1:0-5458 GCA_041741075.1 Lysobacterales bacterium | reverse complement strand
AGGGCAAACAGCACGATCATGGCCAGGCGCATACGCATGTTCCTACTCCGCTCCGCGACCGTCGGCGATCTCCGCGCTGGCGGTCGCCGCGACCGCGCGTACCGAGGGCACCAGACCAAGCGGACCGAGATCGCCCGAGGCCTCGCCGTGGCGCAGGAAATAGGTATCCAGATCATTCGCCGGCGGCGTTGGAATCAAAAGATAACGCTGGGTCTCGGCGACACCGGGAATACGCCAGACCGGCACCAGATCGCTGGTGGTCAACGGCGCCAGCTGCGACACGTTTGCACCGCCCGGCAGCGGGTCGCCGGATTCCAGGCCGACCCGGGTACTGAACAGCGCCAGGGAGCTCACCGAAGCGGCGATCGCCAGACCCATGACTGCCCGCCAGGAGCCCGAGCGCCGCGGGCTCTGCGCCGACCCCTTAGCGAGCGTCGATTCCGCCGCCAGCGCCTGGGCAGGGGCGTCCTGGTCGGCGGCAATCGCTGTGGCCACGCGGGCACAGAAGTCGATGGGCGCCAGGCTGATCGAATGTTCGCGCAGGCAGTCGCGAATCAGGTGATAGCGCTCCCAGACCGAACGCACTTCGTGGTCATGGTCCAGACGCTTGAGCAGAAAACGGCCGCCTTCGCTGCCGAGCTCCCCATCGGCCAGAGCCGACAGTTGTTCGCGGATCGTATCGTTCATACCGCCTCCACCTGGTGCGAATCGTTGCCGAGCAACGGACGCAGCTTTACATCGATCGCCTCACGCGCACGAAATATGCGCGAGCGCACGGTGCCGATCGGGCAACCCATGGCACTGGCGATCTCCTCGTAACTCAGACCATCGACCTCACGCAGGGTGATCGCCACGCGCAATTCCTCCGGCAAGGCCGCCACCGCCTGGGTGACCGCGCGCTCGACTTCCTCGCGCATCATCTCCCGATCCGGCGTGGCGTTGTCGCGCAGGCGCAGCGAGCCGCCAAAAGCTTCCGCATCCTCGATCGCTACGTCGTCGATCGGCGGCCGCCGGCGTTGGGCGACCAGCCAGTTTTTCGAAGTGTTGGTGGCAATCGTGTATAGCCAGGTGTAGAACGCACTGTCGCCACGGAAATTGCCGATCGCGCGATAGGCGCGCAGGAAGGTTTCCTGGGCTACATCCTGGCATTCGGCAAAATTGCTGATATAGCGGGAAATGACGCCGAACACCTTGTGCTGGTACTTGCGCACCAGCAGGTCGAAGGCGCCCCGCTCGCCGTTCTGGACGCGCCTGACCAGGGCGATATCGGCGTCTTGTTCGCTCACTGCTCGCTCCCACCCTGTCCCCGGCACCACCAAGCCAATCGGCGGTGGCGACTCGCCGCCACCGTTGACCACGTACAACGCACCCGCTGCGACTGACACCGACATTGGCCAGAACCTCCGCTGATCGAACCGGACGCTAGGACCACCCGGTCGCCAACAAGTTCACCCGGGAGCGACCCGAAGCCCGTGGTCGATATGGTTTTCGGCTTGCGGTTTCATACCTGGCACATTTTTACCGGCTTGTTGAGCGTCGTGGCGGCGCCAAGGTCGGCCGCAGCAGTCCGGTTTGCCGACCGCAGCGATTGCGCCGGCGGGTCGGCGCCTTCGCCACTCGATCCGATCGACGGCGCATTCCGAAAACCATAAAAAACTGAAAATGGATCTTTCACTCGCCCTCAGGTACCAACCTGGCCGAGCAGAATTTTTTCGCGCTCCAGCATCATGTTTTCGAATGTGGCCGCCGGCAGCGGCCGGCTGAACAGATAGCCCTGCAGTTCTTCGCAGCCGTTGTCGCGCAGAAAGTTCAGATGCTCTTCGTATTCGACCCCTTCGGCGATCACACCCCGGTTCAGGCTTTGCGCCATGCTGATGGTCGCACGCACGATCGCTTCGTCGTCCGGATCGACCCCGATATTGCGCACGAATACCTGGTCGATCTTGATCCGGTCAGCCGGAAAGCGACGGATATAGTCGAGCGAACTCTGGCCGGTGCCGAAATCATCGATCGCGATCGAGCAGCCCAGGTCACGCAGTCCCTGCAGGGTCTCGACCAAGTTGGGGATGGTCTTGACGTTGATGCTTTCGGTCACTTCGAGTTCGAGCAGGTGCGATTCGAGACCGATCTCCTGCAATACCGAACGCACCAGTTCCACCAGGCTCGGCTGTTTGAGCTGCAGCGCCGACAGGTTGACGCTGACCCGGAGCGGATGCCCGAAGCGGTCGTTCCAGCGCTTGGCGTCGGCACAGGCAGTGCGCAGTATCCACTCGCCGATCGACATGATCAGGCCATTTTCCTCGGCCAGCGGGATGAAGAAGCCCGGTGAAATCATGCCGAGTTCCGGATGTTCCCAGCGAATTAGCGCCTCCATGCCGATGATGTCTTCAGTCTGCGCCGACACCTGCGGCTGGTAATAGGCGCGCAATTCGCCGTTGCGTTCGGCCTGGCGCAGTTTGGATTCAAGCGCCAGGCGCTGCTGGTGCGATTCTTCGGGCACGGCAACATAGGCCTGAAAGGTATTGCGGCCCATGCCCTTGGCGTTGTACATGGCGATATCGGAGTGCTGCAGCAGCTTCTCGGCGGTGTCGGCATCGTCCGGGTAGAAACTGATCCCGATGCTGGCAGTGATGTGCAGCTCGCGGCCGGTGCCGACGGTGAGCGGAGACTCCAGGATGCGGCAGATCTTTTCGGCGATGCGCAACACATCATCGCGCTGCACGATATGCCGCAGAATCAGGGTGAACTCGTCACCGGCATAGCGGGCCACGGTGTCGCTGCCGCGGACTGCCGCCGACAATCGCTTGGCCACCGCCAGCAGCAATTCATCACCAACGCCATGACCGAGACTGTCGTTGACCGTCTTGAAGCGGTCCAGATCGACAAACAGCACGGCAAACATCTCGCTGGTGCGGTGCGCTTCGCGCAGCGTGATATCGAGACGATCATTGAACAGCAGCCGGTTGGGCAAGCCGGTCAGTGAATCCTGCAAGCCCTTGGCGCGACTCTGATCGAGCGCCCGCTCCAGATCGACCGCCTGCGCCAGGCGGCCGGCCACCGCCCGCGCCGCCATTACCACCGCTTCACCGGAGGCAAATCCTTCGCGGGCCGCCGCCAGCAGGCTGCCGATGACCCGGGACTCGCAATCGACCAGGGGCAGGGCCAAGACCGCCTCGACCCGGAAACCCGGGCCGGCCAAAGCCAGCCCGGGATGACGACCCGCCTGGCTGAGCTGGAGCACGGTCTCGCCCGCCTGCACCCTGGCCACCAGTGCCTGGGCCCAGGCATCAATGGCCGACTTGGGCACGCCCGGGCGTGCATAGTTCAGGGATAGCCGACCGACCTCGGAATCATCGTCCAAGGACAGGGTATTCAACATCAACACGTCCAGACGGCCGAGCTCGATCAGCTTCTGGCCGGCGGCACGGGCCAGGGCCGCCGCGCCTTGGACCGACCACAACACATCGAGCAGCTCACCCAGCGCAAGACTGGGATCCGACGCCACCACCGGGCGCAGCATACTCAGCCAGCGCACATCCGCGCCCACTCGAACCAGTCGGGTGAGCACATCCATCTCCACCGGCGTGCCATTGGCCCGCGGTACCAGGCATTGGTAGCTGTGGGCTCCGGTCCGGCTGACCGCGCTCATCAGGTTGCGTCGATCGGCATCGCGGTGGCTCAGATCGAAATCGTCAAGCAGCACGCCCGTCACCTGATCGGTGGCGAATCCGGACTGGCTGTAGAAGGTCAGATTGGCTTCGATGATCCGCCCCGAAGCCGGATCCGACAGCAGCATTTCGTCGCGCGCGTTGTCGAACGCAAACCGGTAATCAATGCCGTCGCCGGCACCAGCGGACACCGCCGCTGGCTGGAACAGACGCTCGATCTTGCCGCGCGCCAACTCCAGATCGATCGGCATGCCAATCCAGTCGCTGACCGCCTCCGGCACCTTGCCGCCGGGCCAGATCAGATCGGGATCGGCGGACAGAACGGCCAGCACCGGAATACGCGAGGCCCGTGGATGCGCTCGAATCTCGTGACAAAGCAACTTGGCCTCGGCTTCGCCTTCGGCGAATTCCAGTACCACCAGTTCGATGCCGCTTTCCTGGTTCAGCATCGCCCGCGCCTGAGCGACATCGCGGGCAGCGTAGATTGCCTCGAACTCCAGCGAATCCAGCAGTTCGAACAGGCTGCGACGCTGCTGGCGTTCATTCAGCAGGATCAGGACGGAACCGCGCTCGGTGGTCATCTCAGCAAACCCAGCGCCCGTCGCGCAGTCGTGGCGGTCGCCGGGTCGAAACATCGTGGACGATTCGGTGGACCAGGTTCTCCATGTTCTCCGGCAACCGCACCTTGACATCGAGCAACACCAGCTTGCGCCCGGCCACGGCGTTGCCGGGGCGGGCAATCTGCCGCAATACCGCCAGTTGGCCCAGCTTCAGTTCCTTGCTGGCACCGACAAACACATAAATGCCGGCGTGCAGGGTAGCAATCACATGGCGCAGGGCGTCCGGCAAGCGCTGACTGCCCGGCACCACGAAATCCAGCTCGCGCAGACTGGCGATACCGTGATCGGCCGACCACAGATAGATCGGGGTGCCACTGCGCAGCGCGAAGTGACGAAACTGCGCCGCCAGATCAGCCACACGCGGTGATTCGATCACCACCACGTTGCGTTCGTTTCCGGAAATTTCCTGCAACAACTGCTCGGTGATGAACAGCGAAGTCGTTTCCGAACTGCTGGTGTAGACGGTTTCGTTGGCCATGTCTGCCACATTAGCCGTTCGCGCGCCGGATTTCATCGATTCGATGCCATTATTCGTTCTGCCAGTGCCGATCACAGGCCGGCTCCACCGGTCCCGGACAACGCAGCCGACTTGACCACTGGCCGCGCTCGCGCCTAGATTGACCGGCTGATCGTCCCGTTTTCTGCGCATACAATCACGGAGTCCACCATGTTCGAAGGTCTGCGTTTCATCCACTGGCATGCCGATCTCGACCCGACCGGCATACTGGTCCTGAGCCTCGATCGCCAAGGTGAGTCGGTCAATACCCTGGCGCAGGCGGTACTCGGAGAACTCGACCATATCCTCGAGCGGGTGGCGATCGAACCGCCGACCGGCCTGGTCATCCGCTCGGCCAAGTCGGCCGGCTTCATCGCCGGGGCCGATATCCGCGAATTCCGGCAGTTTGCCGAAAACGGTACGACCCGCGATGCCATCCTGCGCGGCCATCGGGTATTCGCCCGACTGGCCAGCTTGCGCCTGCCGACAGTGGCGGCAATCCACGGGCACTGTATGGGCGGCGGACTGGAACTGGCCCTGGCCTGTCGCTACCGGGTTGCCTCGGACGACGCCAAAACCCGGCTCGGCGTGCCCGAAGTAAAGCTCGGCATTCAGCCCGGCTGGGGCGGTACGGCCCGGCTGCCGCATCTGGTCGGCGCCATCGCGGCCTTCGA
>JBGSKT010000086.1:0-14901 GCA_041741075.1 Lysobacterales bacterium | reverse complement strand
GTAGCTGTGGGTCCAGGTGTTGCCGGCGCTGGCGATGCTGCGCGGCGCGCCGTCGGCGTAATACGTGCGGCTGATGTCCGGCGTGCTGCCGGGATAATCGGTCAGCGTAGGCCGATTGCGCGCGTCGTAAGCGATGACGATACGCGCCGAAACCGGCACACTCGCCCGATCGCAACTGCTGCTCGAAGGCAGGTTCTGGCCTTCCGCAGTCCAGGCCAGATTGCCCGCCGCATCGTATTCGAACACCGTCGCCCCGGACTCGGGCTCGATGCGCTTGCACAGGCGCTGGACGCTGTCGTAGACATAGCTGCGGGTTAATGACGTGGGCGCCGCAACGCTGACCGTCATGGTTGCACCGGCCGAGGTGGTGCTGGCCGGGGGGTTGGCCTTGTCGGTGGCGCGCGCGGTGTAGGTGTAGCTGCCGGCGCCGAGGTTGGTTTCGGTGTAGCTGTATGGGGGCAAGGTGAAGGTGCGGGCCAGCACGCCGTTGCGGAAGAACTCGACCAGGGCGATGCCGTTATCGGCATCGCTGGCATTGGCGGCGACGATGAAGGTGGCCGGCGCGGTGGCGGTGCTGCCATTGGCCGGCGAGACCAGGGCGACCACCGGGGCTTGATTGCCGCTGGCCGGGTTGACAGTCACCGTGACCGCGGCCGACAGGGCACTGAGTGCACCCAGATTATCGGTGGCTCGCGCGGTGTAGGTGTAGCTGCCGGCGGCGAGCCCGCTGTCGGTCAGGCCATAGGGCAGGCTGAGGTCGGTGCCGATCGGTGCGCCGTTGCGGAAGAACTCCACGCTGGCGATGGTCCCATCGCTGTCGCTGGCCGTGGCCGCGAGTACGAAGCTGGCTGGCGCGGTCGCGGTGGCACCGTTCAGCGGCGCGGTCAAGGTTACCGTGGGCGGCTGGTTGACAGGCGCCGTGGTCACCGTGACCGTGGCCGCGGCCGACAGGGCACTGAGTGCACCCAGATTATCGGTGGCGCGCGCGGTGTAGCTGTAGCTGCCGGCGGCGAGCCCGCTGTCGGTCATGCCATAGGGCAGGCTGGTGTCGGTGCCGATCGGCGCGCCGTTGCGGAAGAACTCCACGCTGGCGATGGTCCCATCGCTGTCGCTGGCCGTGGCCGCGAGTACGAAGCTGCCTGGCGCCGTGGCGGTGGCACCGTTCGCGGGCGCGGTCAGGGCGACCAGCGGGGCTTGATTGGTACCGGCCGGGTTGACGGTGACCGTGGCCGCGGCCGACAGGGCACTCGGCGCACCCAGATTATCGGTGGCGCGCGCGGTGTAGCTGTAGCTGCCGGCGGCGAGCCCGCTGTCGGTCATGCCATAGGGCAGGCTGGTGTCGGTGCCGATCTGCACGCCGTTGCGGAAGAACTGGACCCGGTCGATCACGCCATCGCTGTCGCTGGCCGTGGCGGCGAGCACGAAGCTCGCTGGCGCGTTCGCGGTGGCACCGTTCACCGGCGCGGTCAGGGTCACCGTGGGCAGCACGTTGGGCGCGCCCGTGGTCACACTGACCGTGATGCTGTCGGACGTGCTGGGCGGGATGTTGGTACCGGTAGCGACCGCGGTCAGCACATACACCCCGACCGGCACGGCGTTCCACTGGAAGGTCCACGGCGATGCCGTATCGTTGAACAACAGCGCGCCGTTGGCGTAGAAACTGACGTTTCCAGCGAGGCAGACATTGGGCTGGATCGGGTCCTCGGCGTTCAAACCGGCGAGCGTCTGCGCGGTCAGGGTGAAGCTGGCTGGCGCCACCGCCTGTGCGCCGGGCAACGGGGAAGTCAGGGTGATTTCCAGTGGATCGCACACGACCGCAGCGGCCGGCGCGGCGAAGCCGCCGACCAGGAATGCCGCGGCCGCGCACAGCAGGGCGCGCATGGCCAAGGGGCGGCGGATCGGATGCGCTTGGGTCTGGGTGGGGATCAGGGTGTGGGTCATGGCTCAGCCTCCGTTGCTCGAGCGCGTGACCGACAGCGGCTTGCCGAAGTCATCGCGGGTGATGGTGGTGGTGCTGCTGTCCGGTGCGACGATCAATACCGGCGCGTCGGTCGATGGGGTATCGAAGGCCTGATAGCTGGTCGTGGTGATCTGGCCACGCGGATCGGTGACGCGGGTCTGGAAGCCGGACAGATACGCGCTGCGCGTAAGCAGTGGCCCAAGCTCGCTGTCTTGCCTGACCTCGGTCGGCCGACCGAGCAGGTCGTACTGGGTGCTGGTGCCGAGCAGGCTGTCGTTGATCGAGACCAGACTGGCAACGGGGTAGCTACTGAACGCCAGTCGCCCCTTGGCATCGTAACGGTTGACCACGAAACTTCGCGTCGACGGATTACTGGTGTCTTCGGTCAGGACCAGCACTGGTCGCCAAAACGCATCGTAAAAGGTGCTGGTGCGGCCAGTGCCGGTCTGCTCGATCAATTTCCAGTGCCCGGCGGGAATGCCGAACTCGATACTGGCGACCGGCGCAAAGCTGCGCGTGGTCGCGTTCCATGCGGTGCTATCGGCGTTGGGATAATCGATCTGCCGCAACCGGCCGATGCTGTCGTAAAGAAAGTTGCTGGTGAAACCCATGGCATCGGTGATGCTGCCGAGCGTGCCGATCGGGCCGACCGTAGCGGATTGCGCGGTGCCGTCGGCATATTGAACCAACCGTGGCACGCCACGGAAGTAGTTGGACAACGTCGTGGCATTGCCACGGCCGTCGGTGATCGACTGGACGCTGCCGTCGGGGTAATACTGGAAACGGCTTTGCAGGTCGCCGAAGGCAAAGCTGGCGCTGACTTGCCCGTTGGGAAAAAACTGGTTCAATTGTTCGGTCAGGCTCGTTTCCCCATCCTGTACGGATTCGGTCTGGCCGATCAGCCAAAGGCTGGTGTCGTTTCGATAGGTGGTCAGCTCGGTCTTGTCGAAGCCTAGCGACGACGATCGCTTGACCTGGATGGGCTGTGCGTAGCGATCGAAGCTCAGGGCCTCCCAAGTGAAATTGGCACCGTCCTGACTGATGGCTTTTTGCCTGAGGGGCAGGAAGTTCTCGGCGGTGAAGGCATCGCCGCGCGGCTGCGGCGAACCGCCGATCGGGCTGGGATAGACCTGACTGCTGCCGTCCAACTGGTAAAGCGATTCCTCGCTGCCGATCACGCCCTGCAGCGTGCCATTCACGGTCACGCTGATGCCGTGTTCGACCTTGAGCAGTTTGCCTTCGTTGCCCTGGTAGACCGTTCCGAAGCGGTACTGATCCACGCCCGCACCCAGTTGCACCACCGTGGTCGTGGAATAGTCCCGCGTACCGGCGGAACAGGCGCCATCTCCATCGGCAAAACACCAATCGGGCGCATAAACGTAATCCCATTGCTGGGTCGGCAGTGCGCCGCCGACGATCCGTTTGGTTTTCAGCGCCAGCACGTCGTAGGTCAGCGTGAACCAGGAATAGTCGTCGCCGACATTGCCAAGCGCATCCTCATTGACACAGAAGCGCGGCACCCGGGTGCGGCCATGACGAACTGGCCCAAACGTAAAGGTGCCGATTGCGCCGGAAGGATGCGTAATACTGCCGGTGAATTCATGGTTGGCGCCTTCGTTGAGTGAACCAGATGCTGTGCAATCGGCCGTCTGGCGTTCTGAAGTCACGATGGCCTTGGCAAGACTCGCGAAACTGATGGCCCAGGCGCTGTTGTCGGGACGGATGACCCGACTGAGCGAAGGCGCGGCGGTTCGGCTACCTATGGTGATCGAGCCGGTGCCGGAATAGCCGTAGCTCCAGGTGCGGGTACCATCGCTCGCCGAACTGACGAAGCCAGTCGTTGGGTCATAGGTAAACGTGATGCTGCGCCCGTCGCTGGCGCTGATCGAGGCCAAGCGACTGCCATTCCAGTTGTAGGCCACCCAGTTGCCGAAGCGATCTTCGACCCGGGTCGCCACCAGTCGCACTTCGGTGCGTAGCAGTTTGGCGGTGCTGCCGTTCGCGCTCAAGCGGGACGCCGCGCGGTTGACCATTTGCCCGAATGTGTAGCGCAGACCCTCCGGCGAACGACCAACAAAGATTTCGCCGACCCCGGGCGCGCCATTGGCGCAACTGAAGAACCAGTTGCCATTGGTCGCCCAGTAATAGGTCGGGCCATCGCTGGGCTTTTGCGTGGTGTTGGTTGGCGACAACCACAGCAACTCGCCACCGCCACCACCCGGCAGGTGCAGGTTGTAGCCGTGCCAGTAATCGAGCGGCCGAAAGAGTTCGGGTTGCGGAAAGCCGGGCACCTCTATCGATGGCGGCACCGTATGTGCCGGCGCAGTGATCGAACAACGTTGATCGCTGCTCTGGCCGGCGCCGACGTCCACACGCCAGCCGATCGCGTCGGCAAACTCGCCCGACAGATAGGGCACATCCAGTTCCCAGTCGGCGAAGGCGGCTGGCCGCACCAGGTTGAGCCCGCGCTTGCTGGCCGCCGTGAACCTGCGCTGCAATCGCACCGGCAGGCCGTTGTTGCCGGGCAGATCGATATCGGTGTGGATGAACTCGGTGCTGCCGGTCTGCAAGTTGGTCTGATCGCCAAACAAGTCCGGCCCCAGGGCGGCCAGATTGCGCGCCTCATTGATCAGCTTGGCATGCTCTTCGCCAACAAAAGCGAAGCTCTGGTCAGCCAGAACCTCCTGCGGCAGCGGGGTCTGATCGACCCGCGGTGCCGGCGGTGGAAACAGTGCGGCAAAATCGGTCTCGGCCTGGGCGGCGGGCACCAGACCGGTCCCCAGCAGGATCAGGCCGATGCCCCAGACAAGGCCGCACCGCAAACCCTTGCGCGCGACGCCACCAACCGCAATCCAAGACCCATGCTTCATCATCCGCTCCTATGCAGGTTCAAAGCCCAAACCCAGGCCGCCCAAGGGGCGGCTACGACGGTATTCAGGGGGAACCAACTCGGGAACCGATGCGACGCCGAGCATCTGCGATCTACCGGTCCAGGCCATGGGTTCGTCCCTGAATCACCAGCAATGGCAAGTCAACTTACGTAGCGCACTTTGTCGCTACGTGATCAGACCGGCATTCAAGTGAACTCAGGTTACTGCCCCCCCCCAATCTGTCAAGCGTCGAAAACCCGCTTGAACACCAGCGCCGCCAACCCTGGTGCGACCGGACCCGCTTTCCGGTGCCCGGTTCAGGGCCGAATGCCCGCTTGCGGCCGCGTCCTGAGGATCGTGACTGGCGCCGGGAGCGGACCCGGTAGGCGACCAGCAGAGGTGTATCTGCGTGTTTCACACCGCCGTCCGGACCAGGCGTTCGGCGTCAGTTTCGATCGGTGGGCGGAGCGTCCCGCTCCGATGGCGCCCGGCCGGCCTGCGGCTCCAGCTCGGTTGGGTGTTCCCTGCTCGCTGCCGATGCGCGATCAACGGGCATCCATGGCACCATGCGCAACCTGCCCATGCCGCGAGAACGCCGATGCCACGCCGCCTGTTCGCTGCCCTGCCCCTGCTGCTTGCAAGCCTGATCGGGCAGGCGAACGAGGTCACCATTCTGAGCGCCGCCCGCATCCACAGTTTCGACCAGCGCGGCAGCGAAGCGACCGCGATCGCCTGGGACGACAGCGGCCGCATTCTGGCGCTGGGTGATCGGTACGGACTGAAGCAGCAGTTTCCGCACGCCCGCCAGATCAAGGCCAAGGGTGCCACCGTGATCCCGGGGCTGATCGATGCGCATGGGCACCTGATGGGCCTCGGCATGGCGCTGATGCGGGCCGATCTGGTCGGCACCGGCAGCAAGACGCAGATACTGGAGCGGCTGAAAACCTTCGAGCGCAGCCTGCCGGAAGGTACCTGGCTGCTCGGTCGCGGCTGGGACCAGAACGACTGGCCGGAAAAGAGTTACCCGAGCGCGGCCGATCTGGACGCGGCCTTTCCTGATCGCCCGGTCTGGCTGGAGCGCATCGACGGCCACGCCGGCTGGGCGAACGCGGCCGCGATGCGTGCCGCCGGCAAGGATTTCAGCGGTGACTGGCAGCCCGCAGGCGGCCGTATCGAACGCAGCGACGGTCAGGCCAGCGGCGTGTTCGTGGACAATGCCGCCAGCTTGATCGACAGCGTGGTACCCGTGCCCGATGCCGCCTTGCGTGGCACTGCAATCCAACGGGCGCTGGCCCAGGCAGTGGCGCATGGCCTGACCGGGGTGCACGATATGGGCGTGTCGCGCGAGGATCTGGCGCTGTACCGGCGCCTGGCCGATGCCGGGCAGTTGCCGCTGCGTATCACCGCCTATGCCGACGGCGATGCGGGTGCTTTCCGGGACCTGTGCCGCGATGGCCGCTACCGGCACGCCGGCGGTCGACTCGGCATGCCCGGGGTCAAGCTGTACATCGATGGCGCCCTGGGCAGCCGCGGCGCGGCACTCAAGGCCGATTACACCGACGCCCCCGGCCAACGCGGCCTGCTGGTGACCGATCCGGAACGGTTCGAACAACTGGTCGCCCGGGCCTATGCCTGCGGACTGCAGGTGGCCACCCATGCAATCGGTGATCGCGGCAACCAGATCGTGCTCGATGCCTATGCCGGCGTACTCGGCAAGCGCGCCGACAGCGACCACCGCTTCCGCATCGAGCACGCGCAGGTGCTCACGCCGAGCGAAATCCCGCGCTTCGCCCGGCTTGGCCTGATCGCCTCCATGCAACCGACCCACGCCACCTCGGACATGCCCTGGGCCGAAGCCCGGCTTGGCGCCGAACGCCTGGCCGGCGCCTATTCCTGGCAGCAATTCCGCGCCGCCGACGTGCGCCTCGCCCTGGGTTCGGATTTTCCGGTGGAATCGAGCGATCCGCGCCTCGGCCTGTTTGCCGCGGTGACCCGCCAGGACCGGCACGGACAACCGACCGGTGGCTGGTTGCCGGCCGAGCGCCTCAGTATCGAACAGGCCCTGCAGGGGTTCACCCGCGATGCCGCCTACGCCGGCTTTGCCGAAACCGAAGTCGGCGAACTGAGCCCCGGCCACCGCGCCGATTTCGTGATTCTGGATGCCGATCCGCTGTCCGTGCCGGCCTTGCAGCTGGCCACGCTGCCGATCCGTTCCACCTGGGTCGATGGCCGGATCGTCCATCAGTCGGACCGGAAGTAGGGTGGATAAGCGCAGCGCATCCACCAGCGGGAGTGAATCGTCAAAAGTCCCAACGCAAAGACGCAGAGACGCTAGGCCGCAAAGCAGTACCGGGAAGATTCTTTGCGGCTTTGCGTCCTGGCGTCTTTGCGTTAAATCCGCTTGTTGGTCTGCTTCGATAGCCCGCGCTTGTAGGAGCGACGGCACGTCGCGACTGGTTATCGAATCGACCGTCGCGACGCAGGCGTCGCTCCTACGGCCGCCCCTCCCCCGAGTTGGTCAGCGGTTTGCTACAGCCCGAACCGTTGCGGCGCAAACGAACCAAGGTCGATATCCGGGCGGCGGCCGCACAGCGCATCGGCCAGCAAGCGCCCGGTGGCGACCGCCATGCTGACCCCGAGCATGCCGTGGCCGGTCGCGTAATACAGATTCGGAAAGCGCGAAGACGCGCCGATGATCGGCAGCTCGTCCATGCTCATCGGCCGCCAGCCGGCCCATTCTTCGATCCGGGTCGGGCCCTCGGGCTCGATCAGGAAGCGACCGGCGCCGCGCACCAGCGCGTCCAGCCGGACCCGGTTCAAGCTGGCGTCATAGCCGGCGAATTCCATGGTGCTACCGAGCCGGTAGCCGCTGCCCCAACTGGTCACGCAGACGCTGGGTTCGCGCAGCACCAGCGGCAGCGTCGGGCAGCACCCGGGACGGGAATAGGTGATCGAATAGCCCTTGCCCGGCTGCAATGGGATGCGAAGCCCCAATGCTCGGGTCAGTTCCGGCGACCAGGCGCCAGCGCAGAGCACCAGCTGTTTCGCGGCGATCGCTTGGCCGGCCACCACGGCGGCAAGTCCATCCCCGCCGTCATGAAATCGTTCCACCCGCACCTGTTCGCGGATGACTCCGCCACGGGCCCGCACGCGCTCGGCCAAAGCCGCCACCAACCGATCCGGACGCAGCCTGGCGTCGCCCGGATACCAATGACCCGCGACCAGACCGGGCTTGAGCGCGGGTTCGGCGGCCTGCACCTGGGCCGGCGTCCAGGTTTCGATCGGGATACCGAGTGCTGGCAGTTCGCGTTCGAGATAGCGCGACCGATCGAACGCGCGCTGGCTGCCGAACACGGTCAGCAAGCCGCTCGCGACGAACTCGCATTCGATCTTCTCGCGCGCAATCAGTTGCTCCAGCCACAGTCGCGAATGATTGAGCAGTTCGGCCCGCGCCCGGCCCACGCACCGCGCCGTATCCCAGTTGCAGCGTCGGGCGAAGCCGATCATCCAGGACAGCAGTTCGAAATCCAGCCGGGGCTTCACGTAGAACGGGGCATCGCGCGCGCCCATCCAGCGCAACGCCTGGCCGACCATGCCGGGCAACGACAAGGGCAGCGCGTGCGAGGGCGTGATCGTCCCGCAATTGCCGTGCGAGGCGCCGCTGCCGACGCCGCCCCGCTCCAGCACCAGCACGCCGCGGCCAGCATCGAGCAGGTGCAGAGCCAGGGCAAGCCCGATCACCCCGCCACCGACGATCACCACATCGTGCTGCCAGTTCTGGATCACGGCGCTATGCCCGACCGAGCGCCCATGGCTGGCACGAAAATCCAAGTTTCCGGAAACCAGAAACCGGCGGCCGTACTCAGCGCAGCGTAGCCCAATACCGCAGCATAGGTTGTGCTGAGCGCAGCGAAGCGCAACACCGCAGTTTGCAAACTGGCAGGAGAACTATTCACCAACGCTCAGTGATGGTGACCACCAGGGCCGTGGACGTGGCCGTGGGCCAATTCCTCGGCGCTGGCTTCACGCACGGCGACCACTTCCATATCGAAATTGAGGGTCATACCGGCAAGCGGGTGGTTGCCATCGACATCGACCACACTGCTGCCGACCTTGACCACGGTCACCTGGTGCTGGCCCTGCTGAGTCTGTATCACCGTGACCATCCCCGGACGCAGCTGCTCGGCGTCGCGGAAATACTTCTTGGGGATGCGCTGGATTGCGTTCTCGTCACGCACGCCGTAGCCGTCTTCCGGGGCGATCACCGCGCTCAGCCGGTCGCCAACCTGGTGGCCCTCGAGCGCGCGCTCCACCCCCGGAATCAGATTGCCGTGACCGTGCAGAAAAGTCAGCGGCTCGGCGTTCTCGCCAAGCGACGAATCGATGCTGTTGCCCGCACTATCGGTCAGCGTGTAGTGGATCGATACCACCGCGTCCTTCTTGATCATCGGCATTTGCTCCGGAAATTGGCAGCCAAGGGTAATACATCGGCCCCGACACCGAAATCGGAAAATCCGATCGGGCCTGGGATTTTCTCGCCACCCGCGTGCTCAGTCTGTACCCCAATGGCAAGTGCCTGATCGCCTTGCTTCATCGGCTGCTGAAGTTCGACCCGGGCCGCTTCTCCCTACCGCTCAAGCAGCGCCCACCGCGGTACTGCACCTGCTGCGGTGCGCTGATGGAGATCGTGCGCACCCGCATTCTACCCGACGCCAGCGCAAGCATCGCCGCATTCCTCGCCGCACCACCCGCGACCGCGAGCGTGGCGCACTGACCAGACCAGTTCGCGCCACCGCAGAGCGGCATCGGGCATCCGTTCCCGCACGCTGAGCCGCGCGGCCGCCTGCTGTCCGGCCGCTGATAAGGAAAAAACCGGCCCTCCGCGCATCGCGCACCGGCCGCACCGGCTATCGGCCCTGCGTGATCGCCCGCAGCACCCCCGCCCCAGCGACCCAACCGCCGGTATCCCAACGAACTTGTTTTCAGTGCGTGCCGCTCGCGCCCAAGACCGGCCTCGTCCAACAAACGGTTCAGAGCGTGGCTGCGCACGAACTAACCTTATTCGTTAGGGCGCTGATCCACAGCAATGCTTGAATCGGCTGCCTCGCCCGCATGGACACGGCGCATTCCTACTGGGTGGCATACGTCCAGACTCCTCGTTGAATATCATTTTGCCACTCAAGACCTCTTGGATCACGAACGGTCGCCAGACCCTGCCGATCTCAGACGCATCATGGATGCGGCCGGCGTACACACCCAAGAACTTCGTGGTCATTCCGCCAGCAATGACATACCCACCTTCGCTGGTAGAGTACCCGCCATTTAGCCGAAGAATGACGGGCGCGCCCGACATGCCCGATCTGGTGGTGGCATCAATTAGGAAGGCAGGCCGGTCAGGCTGAAAGTCAATGTCCGGGTCCGATGCGACGTGGCCTGTCTTCCAGATTGGCCAGTTCTCTCCAGCGCGCAACCCCAGCGGGAAGCCGATGACGGACACCGGCATCGCTGGGCTCACCGTCACGTCTGTCTGCGCCAAGGACACGTCCAAAGGGTAAACCACAACGTCGGCAGGGATGTCCAACGGAATTGCAACGACATCCACTATCGAGCCGAGTGGGTGTTCCATCCAAAGCGGGCAGCCTTCGGCGGAGCGGAGCGGAAGTTCCAGGCGAACCCAAGCGCCAAGCGCGTCTTTTCGGTGAAACGAGGCAATCAGCCGGTCAGGAATCGCGGCGTTACAGTCGAGACAAGCATTTGTGTCTGCGTCTCGTCCGGAAACAACATGCCAATTGGTGATTAAGTAATAGCGATCCGCGAGTCCGATGGTGAAGCCTGTCGCCGTTGCAAGCGCCTGTTTTTGGAAAAAGGGCTCTATGCGCAATGAGCTACCGGAAAGTGGATCTATACGAACCTGACGTGGCATGTTCAGCGCTCTAACGCCTGAGTTAAGCGACACCGGCAGGCATTGATTGGATCGACTCGGCCCCGGCGGTCCGGCTTGGACGACTTGTTGGAGAAACCACTAAACGGGGGAAGTCTTCTTGCGGCTGCGGTGCGGTCAAGACGATACCTCGCCCCCTCGACCGAGGGATGTCCAGGGCAAACGCGAGGTTACCGCACGATGGCACACCTGTCCGCTACCGCAATCGCGACCTTTGCCAACGACTACCAGTTGCATCTGAAACACTTCACGCTCAGGGAATTGCAGCCCAAGACGTTGGATGCCTACTCGCGCGCCATCCGCCGGCTCGGGGGTACTTCGATCACCGCATCGACGCGCTGACTGAGGCGCAACTGGTCGAATACTTCACCGACCTGATCGAGAGCCACTCCTGGAGCAAGGTCAAGCTCGATCTGTACGGGCTCAAGTTCTCTACGAGCATCAAAAGGACACCCAAATTTCTGCGATAACAACCGGTGGCGGAACCCGCATTCTGGACAGCGCTCTGTCAGCAAATCGGATTTTCGCGTATTTGAAATACGTTAAAGTTGGATTTTTCTTGCGTCGCCACTGACCAAATGCTAACTTTTCCGTGTCTGAAATACGTAAAGGTTTGATGCCATGGCCCTGCACCTCGTCGGCGACACCCTCAACAAGACCCGCAGCCACTATCTGGCGGGGACGGGCAAGCTCGTCCAGTTGATGCGGGGCATCTATGTCGATGCCGATGACGACATCGACCAGACCGTCCTCGCCCATGCCGTCCGCATCGGCCACTACCTCTATCCCAAGACCTATCTCTCGGCGGCCAGCGCGGTGCTGCTGGGGCCGATGCGAGACGGTCGCCTTTACCTGAGCGGGCCGCGCGTGCAGCGCACGCGCATCCGGGCGCTGGAGATCGTGCAGAACAAGGCACCCGCACGGCCCTCCCTTGCCTCTGCCGTCGTGGCCGACAGCTTGGGCGAGTTCACCGTCAACGTGTCCTCGCTCCGTCAGCGGTTTCTGGAAGCTTTTCGCCTGCGTAGCGAACATGCCGCATCCATCGATGCAGCGACGCGCGAGGCCATCGCCGTCCGCCTCGTCGAGGAGTACGGGGGCCCGAAGGCCGCAAGCGACGCCGTATGGGCGCTGGCCCGCGAAAACGACTGGTATCGCGAGGGTGAGGGAGCGGAGAAGTTCCTGCTGCGAGGACCTTCGATTGCGCCAGCGCGCAACAAGGCCGCGTTCGCATTGATGGTGGCGTGGCACGGCCTGCCCATCGGCACCCTCGTTCACGACGGCTTCGAATGGCGGTGGTCGCAGACTGACAGCGGCACGCCTGTGCCGCCCCTCATTCGCCAGACGATGCCGGGCAGGCTGCCACCTTTCTTAGTCTCGCTGCTGCCGGAGGGCTGGCTCGAAGCCGTTCTGCATGAACGCGACGCACGGGCCATGCTTCGCTCGGGCCGGCGCTACCTGGCCAACATCACGAGTGCCGAGAACGCGAGCGAGCTTGCCGCCCTGCCGCTCGATGTCCTCGCGACGCAGCTCGCCGCACATATTGCGGCGGGCGTGTTCACCGGCACCTACGCCGGGCCCGGTCGCAGCGCAATGGAGCAGGATTTCGAGCGCAACCTCGCCAAGCTCTATGAGCGCGCCGATACGCCGCGCCTCTCCGGTGTTCAGATCAAGGCGCCGATGACACTCGCCCCGGGCGGCAAGCTCTCGCCCAGCGTCGGTACGCCGTTCACACACATCCTGAAGCCCGCAGGGACCAGCGCCTTCGAAGCCTTGCCGCTGGTCGAATGGATCGGGCTTGCCTTGGCGACGCACGCCGGGTTCACGGTGCCAACAGCCGCGCTGATCGCAATGCCTGACGGCATGCCTCCGGCGCTTCTGGTCGAGCGCTTCGACATTCGCACGGATGCTGCCGACCAGCGACTGCTGGCGCTGGAAGACTTTTGCTCGGTGCTCGATCTCGCCCCTGAGGCGAAGTACGACGGCACCATCGAGCGCGTGGCGCGTGCCTTGAGAGGACTGTCCACATCGCCCGATGAAGACCTGCTAATCCTGATCAAGCGTGTGCTGTTCGCGTGGCTTATCGCCGACGGCGACATGCACCTCAAGAACATGGCCCTTCTGAAGATCGCCGAGCCCGGCAATCCAGTCTTCCGCAGCGTTCGCCTTGCGCCGGTCTACGACACACTAACCACACGCGTCTTTCCCCGTCTTGAACACGACCGCATGGCGCTGAAGCTCAATGGCAAGGACGAGCGGTTCAAACGTGCCGACTTCCTCGCCGTCGCCGCGATTGCCGGACTGCGGGCGTCGGACACCCATGCCGCGATCGATGATGTATTGCAACGAATGCAGACTGCCCTTGCCGCGATCGCGTTGCCCAAGCTTCCCGACTACGGTCCGGCGGGCGAGGCCGCCGTGGCCCGAACGCTTGCGATATGCCGGGAGCGGGTTGCCGCGTTCGCGTAGGGCAGTGCTCGGTCGCCCACAGGGTGGGCTCCTACAAAATCGCGGTTGCGCCTGCCTGTAGGAGCTCACCCAGTGGGCGACCCAGCGCGGCGATCATTGATGCGGGCACTCGCACCTAACCGGCCTTCCCTTGCGACGATCGGCAAGTCCAGGAAGCAACGCTATGACGTTGGCAGGGAACCAGCACTCACACCTCATGCACGGTAACGCCTTTGGCGTCGCAGACGCGCACCGCGACCGCGATCCCGGCGCGCACGCTTTGCGTGACCACGCAGAAGTTCTCGAACTGGGCGAGGATGCGGTCGAGGTTCTGGTACTGCGCCGCTGGCTCGGCCAGATGCAGCACCACCTCGGCACGCGGGATGCGCCAGCGGCCCTCGGCATCGCGCTCGGTGTGGGCGGTGGCGGTGGTGCGCATCGCGCTGGGCTGGTTCTTGAACTTGCGCAGTGCGAACAACAGGCTCGCCGACAGGCAATTGGCAACCGCCGCCAGCAATAGCCGTGACGGATTGGGGCCGTGGTCGTCACCCAGCGGCGGTGGTTCGTCGGTGATCAGGTCGTCGAACGCGCTGCCGTCGAAACGGATGCGAAATTCGTAGTCGCCGGTTTGTTCGAGAGTGATATCGATCTGTGTGGCTTCGCTCATGGCATGCCTCCTTTTGGCGGACGAATCCGCAACATGGCGTAATACAGCAACGGAATCACGATCAAGGTCAGCGCGGTGGCGACCAACAGTCCGAAGATCAGCGCGATCGCCAGCCCGTTGAAGATCGGATCGTCGAGGATGAAGAAGGCGCCGAGCATCGCCGCCAGCGCGGTCAGCACGATCGGCTGCGCGCGCACCGCGCAGGCCTCGATCACCGCGTCTTCCAGCGCCTGGCCCTTTGCCAGCGCGTGGTTGATGAAATCGACCAGCAGGATCGAGTTGCGCACGATGATGCCGGCCAACGCGATCATGCCGATCATCGAGGTAGCGGTGAACGGCGCGCCCAGCAGCGCGTGGCCCGGCATCACTCCGATCACGGTCAGCGGGATCGGCGCCATGATCACCAATGGCGCCAGATAACTGCGAAACTGTGCCACCACCAGCAGGTAGATCAGCACCAGACCCACCGCATAGGCGATGCCCATGTCGCGGAAGGTTTCGTAGGTAATCTGCCACTCGCCATCCCATTTCACCGCGAACCCATCGCTGCGCAACGGCTGCGCGATGAAGTGCTGGGCGATGCGATGCCCGGCCAGCGGCGTATCGCGCAGTTGTCCAACCAGATCGAACATCCCGTACAGCGGGCTGTCGCTGGCACCGGCTTCGTCGCCGGTGACGTACACCACCGGCAGCAGATCCTTGTGCAGAATCGCGCCTTCCCAACCGACCCGCTGCACATTCACCAGCTCCGAGAGCGGCACCAGCCCACCGTCGCCGGCACGCACCCGCAGTGCCAGCAGTGCATCCATGCTGGCCTGATCGCCGGCCGGCAGGCGCAGGCGCAACGGCACTGCGTATTTGGACGCGCCATCGCGCAGGTAGGTGGCATCGAAACCGCTCAACGCCAGTTGCAGGGTCTGCGCAATGCTGGCCTGGCTGACGCCCAGATGCGCGGCGCGGGCGCGATCGACCACCACGATCTCGCGCGGCGCATCGGCCTCCACGCTGGTGTCGATAT
>JBGSKT010000085.1:0-21194 GCA_041741075.1 Lysobacterales bacterium | reverse complement strand
TGGAGATGGTCATGCCGGGCGACAACGTGAAGATGGTGGTGACCCTGATCCACCCGATCGCGATGGACGAAGGCCTGCGCTTTGCGATCCGCGAAGGCGGCCGCACGGTCGGCGCCGGCGTGGTCGCCAAGGTCATCAAGTAAACACCGTCACACAATCACGCGCGAAGCGGGGTGTGCGCGCCCCGCTTCCCAAATCAGGAAATGACAATGGCTGAGCAAAGAATCCGGATTCGCCTCAAGGCTTACGATCACCGTCTGATCGACAAGTCCGCGAGCGAGATCGTGGAAACCGCGAAACGTACCGGCGCGCAAGTGCTCGGGCCGATTCCGCTTCCGACCAAAATCGAGCGTTTCACCATCCTGGTGTCGCCGCATGCCGACAAGGACGCGCGCGACCAGTACGAGACGCGGACCCACAAGCGGGTTCTGGACATTGTTGATCCCAACGACAAGACCGTAGACGCGCTGATGAAGCTTGACCTCGCCGCAGGCGTGGACGTCCAGATCAAGTTGTATTAAAGCGCCGCAACAGGACATTACTATGAGTATCGGGTTAGTAGGCCGCAAATGCGGCATGACAAGGGTCTTCACCGAAGCCGGTGAATCGATTCCGGTGACACTGATCGATGTGTCGCCGAATCGAGTCACCCAGGTGAAGACCGCAGAGAGCGATGGCTACAACGCCATCCAGGTGACCGCTGGCAGCCGCCGGGCGTCGCTGATCAACAAGCCGATGACCGGGCATTACGCCAAGGCCAAAGTCGAAGCCGGGCGCGGGCTCTGGGAGTTCCGCGTTGACGCCGCCGAGATCGGCAACTACAACGTCGGCCACGAATTGAAGGCGGACGCGGTGTTCAGCGTCGGTCAAATCGTTGATGTCGCCGGCGTCACCAAGGGCAAGGGCTTCCAGGGCACGATCAAGCGCTGGAACTTCACCATGGGTGATGCCACCCACGGTAACTCGCTGTCGCATCGCTCGCCGGGCTCGATCGGCCAGCGGCAGACGCCGGGTCGCGTGTTCCCGGGCAAGAAGATGTCCGGACATATGGGGGCGGCCAGTCAGACCGTCGCCAATCTCGAAGTCGTGCAGATCGATGGCGAGCGTCACTTGATCGCGGTGCGGGGAGCAGTCCCCGGCGCCAGCGGCGAGAACGTCATCGTGCGGCCGGCGGCCAAGACCAAAAAGTAAGGAGATGGCCGTGGAACTCAATCTGTTGGACAGCAAACAAGCGATCGAAGTGAACGCCGCGGTGTTCTCGCGACCGTACGCCGAAGACCTGGTGCACCAGGTGGTGACCGCGTTCCGTAACGCGGGCCGTGCCGGCACCAAGGCGCAGAAATCGCGCGGCGACATGTCCGGTACTACCAAGAAATTCAAGAAGCAGAAAGGCGGCGGTGCCCGTCACGGCGACTACCGCGCGCCGATTTTCGTCGGTGGCGGCGTGACCTTTGCCGCGCGCCCGCGTTCGTTCGAGCAGAAAGTCAACCGCAAGATGTACCGCGCCTCGATCGCCACGATCCTGTCGCAGTTGCTGCGCCTTGACCGGCTGAAGGTATTCGAGAGGTTCGAGCTGGCCGCGCCGAAGACCTCGCAACTGGCGGCGAAGATGAAGGAACTCGGCCTCGGCCGTACCCTGATCGTCACCGAAAGCGGCAGCGCGAGCCTGTTTTTGGCCGCACGCAATCTGCCCAATGTGGCAGTGGTCGATGTAGCCGCAATGAACCCCGTGGATCTGATCGGCTGCGACCACGTGCTGATGACGGTCGACTCGGTCAAGAAAGTTGAGGAGTGGCTGGCATGAGCAACGAACGGCTGCTGCAAATCCTGCGTAGGCCGCTGGTCTCGGAAAAGACCACGCGCATCCAGGAAAGCGCGAATCAATACAGCTTTGAAGTGGAATCGACGGCGACCAAGGACCAGGTCAAGAGTGCCGTCGAAGAACTGTTCAAGGTCACCGTGACGGCGGTCAACGTCGTCAACACGAAGGGTAAAACCAAGGCATTTCGCGGACGTTCCGGGATGCGCGCCAGTCGGCGCAAGGCCTATGTCAGCCTCGCCGCCGGTCAAACCATCGATGTCATTGGCAAGCCCTGAGGTATAAGCAGATGGCACTTATCAAATACAAGCCGACTTCGCCGGGACGCCGCCAAATGGTGCGCGTTTCCACGCCGGGTCTGCACAAGGGCGGCCCGCTGCAGGCGCTGGTCGAGTCGCAGAGCAACACCGGCGGACGCAACCACTATGGTCGCATCACCACCCGGCACAAGGGTGGCGGGCACAAACAGGCCTACCGCCTGATCGATTTCAAGCGCGACAAGGAAGGCATCGCTTGCCGGGTCGAGCGGATTGAATACGATCCCAACCGGACCGCGCACATCGCCTTGCTGTGCTACGCCGATGGCGAGCGTCGCTACATCATTTCGCCCAAGGGTCTCAGCGTCGGCGACCAGTTGATTGCCGGCAAAGACGCGCCGATCAAGGTCGGCAACTCGATGCCACTGCGCAACATTCCGGTCGGCACCTCGGTGCACTGCATCGAGATGCGTCCGAACAAGGGCGCCCAGATCGCACGCAGCGCCGGCGCTTCGGCGCAGCTGATCGCCCGCGAGCACGATTACGCTACCCTGCGGCTGCGTTCCGGCGAAATGCGCAAGGTGCCGTCGGACTGTCGTGCCACCATTGGTGAGGTCGGCAACAGCGAACACAGCCTGCGCAAGATCGGCAAGGCCGGTGCCCAGCGCTGGCGTGGTATCCGTCCGACCGTGCGCGGCGCCGCGATGAACCCGGTTGACCATCCGCATGGTGGTGGCGAGGCGCGAGCCGGCCAGGGCAATCCGCACCCGGTTTCGCCGTGGGGCGTGCCGGCCAAGGGTTACAAGACCCGCAAGAACAAGCGCACCGAGCGCTTCATTGTCCGCGATCGCAGGGGTTGATAGGTCATGGCACGTTCTCTTAAGAAAGGTCCTTTTGTCGATCTGCATCTGCTGAAAAAAGTCGATGCGGCGGTCGCCACCAGCAGCAAGCGCCCGATCAAGACCTGGTCGCGGCGCTCGATGATCACCCCGGAAATGGTCGGCCTGACCATTGCCATCCACAACGGCAAAGCGCATGTGCCGGTGCTGGTCAACGAAAACATGGTCGGCCACAAGCTCGGCGAATTTGCCGCCACGCGTACCTTCAAAGGTCACGGTGGCGACAAAAAATCCGTCGCCAGCAAGTAAGGAGAGATGACGATGGAAGCGAAAGCAGTTCTACGCTCGGCGCGCATCTCGCCGCTCAAGGCCCGACTGGTTGCCGATCTGGTGCGCGGAATGCCGGTTGGCCGCGCCACCAATGTACTGACCTTCTCCAACAAGAAGGCGGCGGCGCTGTTCAAGAAGGTGTTGTTGTCGGCGATCGCCAATGCTGAAAACAACGTCGGCGCCGATGTTGACGAACTCAAGGTGGCCAAGGTCTTCGTTGATGAAGGCCCGGTCCTGAAGCGGATGCACGCCCGGGCCAAGGGGCGCGGTTCGCGTATTTTGAAGCGCACCAGCCACATCACTGTGGTTGTTGGCACCGGCAAGTAAGCGAGGACGACAATGGGTCATAAAGTACACCCCACCGGTATCCGCCTTGGTATTTCCAAGGACTGGAACTCGAAGTGGTTCGCCAACAAGCGCGACTTCTCCAAATACCTGATCGCCGACCTGCGCGTGCGCGAGCTGCTGCGCAAGAAACTGGCCCAGGCTGGCGTCTCGCGCATCCAGATCGAGCGCCCGGCCAAGAATGCCCGGGTCACCATTCATTCGGCGCGTCCGGGTGTGGTGATCGGCAAGAAGGGCGAGGACATCGAAAAGCTGCGTAAGGCGGTCTCCGATCTGATGGGCGTACCCGCGCACATCAATGTGGTCGAAGTGCGCAAGCCGGAACTCGACGCGCAACTGGTCGCCGAATCGATCGCACAGCAGCTCGAGCGCCGCATCATGTTCCGGCGGGCCATGAAGCGCACGGTCGGCAATGCCATGCGCCTGGGCGCGCTGGGCATCAAGGTCAATGTCGGTGGTCGCCTGAACGGGGCCGAGATCGCGCGTTCCGAGTGGTACCGCGAGGGCCGGGTGCCGCTGCATACGCTGCGCGCCGACATCGATTATGGCTTTGCCGAGGCGCACACCACCTACGGCATCATCGGTATCAAGACCTGGGTGTACAAGGGCGACGTGTTCGACCTGGCCGCCGCTGCTGCCGCCGAGGCCGCTGCCGAAACCAACGAGCGCGGTCCGTCGCGCACCGATCGACCAGATCGCGGCGATCGCAACGAACGCGGACCACGCGGCGATCGGGCTGGCCGCGATCGTCCGAGCAAGGGAGCATAAGTCATGTTGCAGCCAGCACGAACCAAATACCGGAAGATGCACAAAGGCCGCAACCGTGGCGTCAGCCAGAACGGTGTTGCGGTCAGTTTCGGCGATTACGGGCTCAAGGCGACCAGCCATGGCCACATCACCGCCCGTCAGATCGAGGCCGCACGACGTTCGATTTCGCGCTTCGTCAAACGTGGCGGCAAGTTGTGGATTCGCGTGTTTCCGGACAAGCCAATCACCAAAAAGCCGATCGAAGTGCGCATGGGCAGCGGCAAGGGCAGTGTCGAGTTCTGGGTGGCGGTGATCGCCCCCGGCCGCGTGCTCTATGAGATGGAAGGCGTTCCCGAGGCGACCGCACGCGAGGCGTTTCGACTGGCCGCGGCCAAACTTTCGGTCAAAACCACTTTTGTCACGCGGACGGTGCGCTAATGGACATCAACGAGCTACGCAACAAGTCAGCCGCAGAACTGGATAAGCACATCACCGATCTGCGCCGTGAGCAGTTCAATCTGCGCATGCAGCAGGGTTCGGGTCAATTGGCCCAGACGCACCAGTTTCGCAAGGTCCGTCGTGAAGTCGCGCGCAGCAAGACCGTACTGGCGCTGAAGAAGTAAGGATAGAGATCATGACCGACACAAAGAAATCCGCGCACTCCATTGAGGGCCGCGTGGTCAGCAACAAGATGCAGAAGACGGTGACCGTTCTGGTCGAGCGGCAGATCCAGCACCAGTTGTACGGCAAGCTGCTGCGCCGCTCCACCAAGGTGCACGCGCATGCCGAAGACGGCCAGTGCCAGGAAGGCGATCTGGTGCGCATCGTCGAGTGCGCGCCAATATCGAAGACCAAAAACTGGCGCGTTGTTGAAGTTGTTTCGCGGGCCGGCTAGTCAGGAGAACGACCATGATCCAGATGCAAAGCCGACTGAGCGCGGCCGACAACAGCGGGGCCAAGGAACTGATGTGCATCAAGGTGCTGGGCGGCTCCAAGCGCCGTTATGCCGGCATCGGCGACATCATCAAGGTGTCGATCAAGGCCGCGATCCCGCGCGGCAAAGTGAAGAAGGGCGAGGTCTACGACGCGATCGTGGTGCGCACCCGCAAGGGCGTGCGCCGGGCCGATGGTTCGTTGATCCGCTTTGACAGCAACGCAGCCGTGATTTTGAACAGCAAGCTCGAGCCGATCGGCACCCGTATTTTTGGACCGGTAACCCGCGAACTGCGTGGCGAAAAGTTCATGAAGATCGTGTCGTTGGCGCCCGAAGTGCTGTGAGGAGATTCTGATGAACCGCATTCGTAAAGGCGATCAGGTGGTCCTGAACGCTGGCAAGGACAAGGGCAAGATCGGCGAGGTCCTGCGGATTACCGAGCGTGGTGTGTTCGTGCAGGGCCTGAACCTGGTCAAGCGTCACACCAAACCGAATCCGCAGGCCAATCAGCCGGGTGGCATCATCGAGCGCGAAGCCGCCATTGATCCGTCCAATGTCATGTTGCTCAATTCTGCCACCGGAAAAGGCGAACGCGTCGGTTACAAGACGCTGGAAGGCGGCCGCAAGGTGCGCTTTCTCCGCAAATCCGGTGAAGTGATCGATGCCTGAGGCCCGAACCATGAATACCCGTCTGGAACAGCACTACAAAGATGTCGTGGTGCCGAAGCTCACCGAGCGCTTTGGCTATAACAACCCGATGCAGGTGCCTCGCATCAGCAAGGTCACGCTCAACATGGGCGTGGGTGAGGCCGCGGCCAACAAAAAGGTGCTCGAGCACGCGCTCGATGACATGACCAAGATCGCTGGCCAGAAGGCCGTGGCGACCAAGGCCCGGGTCTCGGTGGCGACCTTCAAGATTCGTGATGGCTGGCCGATCGGCTGCAAGGTAACCCTGCGTCGCAAGCAGATGTATACCTTCCTGGATCGCCTGATCACTATCGCGTTGCCGCGCGTGCGCGACTTCCGCGGCATTAGCGGCCGTGCTTTCGACGGTCGTGGCAATTTCAATTTCGGGATCAAGGAACAGATCATCTTCCCCGAGATTAACTTCGACGCGATAGACGCAATCCGCGGCATGGACATCGCGATCATTACCACTGCGAGCACCGATGCCGAGGCCAAAGCCTTGCTCGAAGGCTTCAGCTTCCCGTTCCGCAACTAATACCGGATCCGCTCCCATGGCCAAGACTTCAATGGTTAATCGCGAGATCAAGCGCGCGAAGATCGTCAAGAAATATGCTGCCAAGCGCACCGATCTCAAACGGCGTGTGCTGGATACCAAGCTCTCGTTCGATGAGCGCATGGAAGCGCAGACCGCGCTGCAGAAGCTGCCTCGCGATGCCAGCCCGAGTCGTCAGCGCAATCGTTGTGCGTTGACCGGACGGCCGCGCGGAGTCTATGCGCGGTTTGGACTCGGACGCCACAAGCTGCGCGAAGCGACCATGCGCGGCGACGTGCCGGGCCTGCGCAAGGCCAGTTGGTAATTTCTCACCGCGGCCGCCGACGTTGGCGGCCACAAACAGATTGTTCCAACCACGTACCGGATATCGGTGCACTCTCACGGAGTAACTCCAATGAGCATGACTGATCCCATCGCCGACATGTTCACCCGCATCCGCAACGGCCAGGCCGTTGGCAAGGTGTCGGTGAAGATGGCAGCGTCCAAGGTCAAACTGGCGATCGCCAAGCTGTTGCAGGCGGAAGGCTATCTGAACGATATCGTCACGCACGACGTCGATGGCAAACCGCAGCTGGAGCTGGTGCTGCGTTACTACCAGGGCAAGCCGGCGATCGAGCGGCTGCAGCGGATCAGCCGGCCGGGCCTGCGCGCCTACCGCGGCAAAGACGAACTGCCCAAGGTCCTGTCCGGACTCGGGGTGTCCATCATTTCCACTTCTTCCGGCATCATGACCGATGCCCAGGCCCGTTCCCAGGGTCTGGGTGGCGAAGTCATCGGCCTGGTCGCCTAAAGGAGCCGTCATGTCCCGAGTTGCGAAAAAACCGCTCGCCCTGCTCAAGGGTGTGGAATGTGTGATCACCGATTCGAGCGTCTCGGTCAAGGGCCCGAAAGGAAACCTGCAGATCGCGCAGCATGCCGATGTGCAAGTCAGGCTGGATAACGGTGTCATCAACTTCGAACCGACCGGAAGCAGCGATGCCATGGCCGGTACCATGCGCGCCATTGTCGGCAACATGGTGCACGGCGTCGCCAACGGCTACGAGCGCAAGCTGGTGCTGGTCGGGGTCGGCTATCGTGCGACCATGACCGGCAAGGATCTCACCCTGGCCGTGGGTTACTCGCATCCAGTCGTGTTCAAGGCGCCGGCCGGGGTTACCCTGGAAACGCCGACCCAGACCGAAGTGCTGGTCAAAGGTGCCGACAAGCAACAGGTGGGCGAGACCGCCGCGAAGATTCGCGCGTTCCGCAAACCCGAGCCGTACAAAGGCAAGGGCATCCGCTATTCGGATGAGACCATCACCCTGAAAGAAGCCAAAAAGGCCTAATTCGGCCTCCGGCTTTAAGGAATCGACATGCATATCAAGAACCAATCCCGTCTGCGTCGCGCCAAGGCCACCCGTGCCCGTATCAGCAAGCTGGGCGCCGCCCGTCTGTCGGTGCACCGCAGCGGCAAGCACTTGTACGCGCAAGTGTTTGCCGCCGGCGAGAACCGCGTTCTGGCCGCTGCCAACACCCTGCAAGACAGCATCGCCAAGGACCTTACCGGCACCAAGAACCTGTCCGCCGCAGCTGCGGTTGGCAGGGCGATCGCCGAGCGCGCGCTTGCCGCCGGTGTCGACAAGGTGGCGTTCGATCGCTCCGGCTTTCTGTACCACGGCCGGATCAAGGCGCTGGCCGATGCGGCGCGGGCTGCCGGCTTGCAATTCTGATTTTCGTTCCAACACAACTCCAAGCGGCCCCCGGCCGTAATTCGACATCCCCCAGGGATGCAGCAAAGGTGAATCATGGCTAACAACGAAAGAGACAATGGCGACGGCATGCTGGAAAAGCTGATCGCGGTCAACCGCGTCGCCAAGACGGTCAAGGGTGGCCGGCAGATGAGCTTTACCGCGCTGACCGTGGTCGGTGACGGCGATGGCAAGGTCGGCATGGGTTACGGCAAGGCGCGTGAAGTGCCAGCCGCGATCGCCAAGGCCATGGAGCGCGCACGCAAGAACGTAGTCAGCGTGCCGCTCAAGAATGGCACCCTGCAGTACGCGGTCAAGGCCAACCACGGCGCCGCGCGCGTGTACATGCAGCCGGCTTCGGACGGTACCGGCGTGATCGCCGGGGGCGCCATGCGCGCCGTGTTCGAAGTGGTCGGGGTAAAAAACGTGCTGGCCAAGGCGGTCGGTTCGCGCAATCCGATCAACCTGGTGCGCGCCACCATCAAGGGTCTGTTGGCGATCCATTCGCCGGCCGACATTGCTGCCAAGCGTGGCAAGAAGCTGGAAGATCTGGGAGTTTCGTCATGAGCAAAGCCGCCGCTAAAACGGTCAAGGTCCGCCTGGTCAAAAGCACCAACAGCTGCCCGGCGATCCACCGCCTGAGCGTCAAGGCGCTCGGCCTAGGCAAGCTCAATTCGTCATCGGAATTGAAGGATTCGCCGCAGGTTCGTGGGCTGATCAACAAGGTCAATTATCTGGTTCGGGTCGAAGATTGATTCGGCTCACGCCGGCAAAGGAGTTCGTCATGCGTCTCAACACCATCAAGTCCAACCCGGGCGCCCGTCAAGAACGTACCCGGGTCGGTCGCGGTATCGGTTCCGGCCTCGGCAAGACTGCGGGTCGCGGTCACAAGGGCTCGTTCGCGCGCTCCGGCAAGGGCAAGATCAAGCCCGGTTTCGAAGGCGGCCAGATGCCGATGCAACGGCGCCTGCCCAAGGTCGGCTTCCGCTCCAAGCTCAAGGCGGATACCGCCGAAGTGCGCCTGTACCAACTGGACAAGCTGCCCGCCACGGCGGTGGATTTTGCCGCCCTGCTCGCCGCCGGACTGGTCGATTCGCGCGCCAAGCGTGCCCGTCTGGTCAAGAAGGGCGAAGTCAAACGCGCCTACCAGCTGGTTGGCATCGGGGTAACCGCAGGCGCCAAGGCCGCAATCGAGGCGGCTGGCGGAACGGTGGGCTGAACGTGGCCAAGCCCATTTCCAAGGCAGCCACTGGCGGCCCGCGCTTCAGCATCCCCGACGAACTGAAACAGCGTCTGTGGTTTGTGGTGATGGCCCTGATCGTCTTTCGTCTCGGCACCTTCGTGCCGGTCCCCGGGGTCAATCCGGAGGCGATGCTGCAGTTGATGAATCAGCAGAAGGGCACCGTGCTCGACATGTTCAACATGTTCTCCGGCGGTGCGCTCGAACGGATGAGCGTGCTGGCGCTGAACGTGGTGCCGTACATTTCCGCGTCGATCATCATGCAATTGCTGGCGACCATGGTGCCGAGCCTGCAGGCGCTGCGCAAAGAGGGCGAGTCCGGCCGCCGCAAGATCACTCAGTGGACCCGTTATGGCACGATCGGATTGGCTGGCTTCCAGTCGTTCGGCGTAGCGCTGGCCTTGCAGGCGCAGACCATCAATGGTGTCGGTGGTGGCGTGGTGGTCAACCCCGGCCCCGGCTTCATCGTCAGTTGCGTGATCGGCCTCACCGCCGGCACCCTGTTCCTGATGTGGCTGGGCGAGCAGATCACCGAGCGCGGCGTCGGCAACGGGATTTCCTTGCTGATCTTCGCCGGAATCGTGGCCGGGTTTCCGGGCGGAATGATCCAGACCCTGCGCCAGGTCGGCGACGGCCAGCTCAGTGCGCTCAGTGCCATCTTCCTGGCCCTGATCGTGGCCGCGACCACCTTTTTCGTGGTGTTCATGGAGCGCGCCCAGCGGCGCATCCCGGTGAACTACGCGCGCAAGGGCGGTGGCAGCCAGGGCTACAACAACCAGAGCTCGCACCTACCGCTCAAGATCAACATGTCCGGGGTGATCCCGGCGATCTTCGCGTCTTCCTTCATCATGTTCCCGGCGACGCTGGCGAGTATGGGCAGCCTGGCCGACAATGCCTGGCTGCGGCGCCTGTCGGGTCTGCTGTCGCCGGGTTCGATGCTGTACATGGTGGTGTTTGGCCTGCTGATTACGTTATTCGCCTTTTTCTATACGGCGATGGTGTTCAACTCGCAGGAAACCGCCGACAACCTGAAGAAGTCGGGTGCCTTGGTGCCGGGCATTCGCCCGGGTCGGGCCACCGCCGACTACATCGATGGCGTGCTGACCCGGTTGACCGGTGTCGGCGCCCTGTACCTGGTGGCGGTCTGCCTGTTGCCGAGCATCTTGCAGACCCGCTTTGGCGTGCCCTTCTATTTCGGCGGCACCTCGTTGTTGATCGTGGTGGTGGTGGTCATGGACTTCACCGCACAGATCCAGGCGCACCTGATGTCGCACCAGTACGAGGGCCTGTTGAAAAAGGCCAATTTGAAGAATTACGGCCGCAGCGGCCTGGTCCGCTGAGGTCGGATAGCACGCGTCGTAGGTGCGCGAAAAACCCGGAACACCCAGCCCAGAGCACGCTCTGGGCGTGTCCACGCCGCTGCCGACTCTTCGCATTGCCGGAGCGGGCAGCAAGCCGACGGGCGCGGCAGGTACGGGTTCGAGCGGATTCCGATGCGTGGCAGCCCGCCATCCCTGGCATGGCGGGATTGTTTTCGTGTACAATAGCCAGTTCCCAACGCCAACAGTTACGGAGATGACGCGATGGCGCGTATTGCAGGTGTCAACATTCCGGTCCACAAACATGTGTGGGTCGGACTTACGAGTATTTTCGGGATTGGCCGCGGCCGTTCCCGCAAGGTCTGTGCGACCGCCGGGGTGGCCCCGTCCACCAAAGTCAAGGACCTGACCGAAGTCGAGGTCGAAAATCTGCGCCATGCGGTGCAGAAATTCACCGTCGAGGGTGATCTGCGCCGCGAAGTCGGCATCAGCATCAAGCGTCTGCAGGACCTCGGCTGCTACCGGGGCCTCCGCCACCGTCGTGGTCTGCCTTTGCGCGGTCAGCGCACGCGAACCAATGCGCGCACGCGCAAGGGCCCGCGTAGAGCGATCAAGAAATAACCCGGACCGGACTCGTACCCATGAACAAGCAAGCAACTGCTGGAAAGCAGAAGAAGAAAGTCCGGCGCGTGGTCACAGACGGCATCGTGCACGTGCAGGCGTCTTTCAACAACACCATCATCACCATCACCGATCGCCAGGGCAACGCCTTGTCGTGGGCCACTTCCGGCGGCGCCGGATTCCGTGGTTCGCGCAAATCGACCCCGTTTGCGGCCCAGGTGGCCGCTGAAAAGGCCGGCCGGGCAGCGCAGGAATATGGCCTGAAAAACCTCGATGTGCGCATCAAGGGCCCGGGTCCGGGACGTGAGTCCACGGTCCGTGCGTTGAACGCCATCGGTTACAAGATTGGCACCATCGTGGACGTGACGCCGATTCCACACAACGGCTGCCGCCCACCCAAGCGCCGCCGCGTCTAAAGGATCATCCACCATGGCACGTTATATTGGACCCAAATGCAAGCTGTCCCGCCGTGAAGGTGTGGATCTCAACCTGAAGAGCCCGGCGCGCGCGCTCGACTCCAAGTGCAAGCTGGAGCAGAAGCCCGGCCAGCACGGTGCGGCGGTCAAGAAGGGCAAGTTGTCCGACTACGCCGTACAGTTGCGCGAGAAGCAGAAAGTGAAGCGCATCTACGGCGTGCTCGAGCGCCAGTTCCGCACCTATTACGCCAAGGCCTCGAACATCAAGGGCGCGACCGGCGAAAACCTGCTGCGTCTGCTGGAATCGCGTCTCGACAACGTGGTGTTCCGCATGGGCTTTGCCGTCACCCGCGCGGCTGCCCGTCAGTTGGTCTCGCACAAGACAGTGCTGGTCAACGGCAAGAAGGTCAACATTCCGTCCTACCAGGTCAGTGCTGGCGACGCGATCGAGATCGTCGAACGTGCCCGTGCCCAGCTGCGCATCCAGGAAGCCCTGACCCTGTCCCAGGAAATGGACCTGGTCCCGGTCTGGCTGGAAGTCGACAGCAAGAAAATGGCCGGTGTGTTCAAAGCCGCGCCAGAGCGTTCCGATCTCCCCTCCGACATCAATGAAAACTTGATCGTCGAGCTTTACTCGAAGTAACCGGAGAACCCGAAGACCATGGCTACTACGGCTACTAATGTCATGCGCGCCCGCGGTATCTCGACCGAATCGGTCAGCCTGAACCGCGCCCGCGTATTCGTCGAACCCCTGGAGCGTGGCTTCGGCCATACCTTGGGCAATGCCCTGCGCCGGGTGCTGCTGTCCTCGATTCCGGGCGCGGCCATCACCGAAGTGGAAATCGACAACGTGCTGCATGAGTACACCACTCTGGAAGGCCTGCAGGAGGACGTGATCGATGTCCTGCTGAACCTGAAGGACGTGGCCCTGCGCCTGCACACCAATGACGAGACCATGCTGACCCTGAGCAAGAAGGGTCCGGGCGTGGTCACCGCTGGCGACATCACCGTCGACCACAACGTCGAAGTGGTGAACCCCGAGCACGTCATCTGCACGCTGACCAAGGACACCCAGCTGACCATGCGTCTGCGCGTGGCCAAGGGCGTCGGCTACCAGCCGGTGGCTTCGCGCCGCCGTCCGGACGATGAGTCACGACCGATCGGCCGCCTGCAGCTGGACGCCAGCTTCAGCCCGATCCGCCGGGTTGCCTACGAAGTGGACAGCGCCCGTGTCGAGCAGCGCACCGATCTGGACAAGCTGGTGCTGGATATCGAGACCAATGGAACGGTCGATGCCGAAGACGCGGTGCGCCGCGCTGCCGACATCATCGCCGACCAGTTGTCGGTGTTCGGCGACTTTACCCGTCGCGAAAGCAGCGCCGAGAAGCCGAGCGTGGCCGGGGTCGACCCGAGCCTGCTGCGTCCAATCGACGACCTGGAACTGACCGTGCGTTCGGCCAACTGCCTGAAAGCGGAAAGCATCTACTACATCGGCGACCTGGTGCAGCGCACCGAGGTCGAGCTGCTCAAAACCCCGAACCTGGGCAAGAAGTCGCTCACCGAAATCAAGGAAGTGCTGGCCGCGCGCGGACTGTCTTTGGGAATGAAACTTGAAAACTGGCCGCCTGCTGGAATCCAGCACGGCATGCTGGGTTAAGGAGATTAAGTCATGCGCCACATGAAATCAGGTCGCAAGCTCAACCGCACCAGCAGTCACCGCGAAGCGATGTTCAAGAACATGGTCAGCTCCCTGATCCAGCACGAGCTGATCCGTACCACCCTGCCCAAGGCCAAGGAACTGCGCCGCGTAGCCGAACCGCTGATCACCCTGGCCAAGGTCGATGGGGTGGCCAATCGTCGTCTGGCATTCGCGCGCCTGCGTGACAAGGTCGCGGTCGGCAAGTTGTTCAGTGAAATCGGTCCGCGTTACCGCGAGCGTCCGGGTGGCTATCTGCGTATCCTCAAGTGCGGCTTCCGCGTCGGCGATTCCGCGCCGATGGCTTATGTAGAACTGGTCGATCGCCCGGAAGTAACCGAGGCCGTCGACGCCTGATCCCGATCCCTGATCCCGATCAAGGTTCAGCAAAAAACCCGGCTCCGGCCGGGTTTTTTGTGTCCGCATCCCGCATCAGCACTGTTCCCGGAATGACCAGCTCCGCTGTTGAGAGCCGCTGCGCTGCTTCCGGGCTACGCGCTGATCGAGCCCTGGGCACTGGTTGCTTTGACATAGGTTTACAGCCGCCCAGCCGCCCAGCCGGCCCCTGCTCGTATTATCCAGAACAACTTCAAGGGCGGTGGAACAGGTGAAGGGAATAGATCGGGTGGATCGGCCGGGCAATTCGGATCGGCGACAGTTTCTGCGGCAACTGGCCAGTTCCGGTCTGGGCGCCGGTCTGCCGCTTGGCAGCCTGCTCGGGCTGGTCGCGTGTCGTGAACGGCGTGGGCCGGTGCCGATCGGTGGCTACGGGCCACTGGCCCCGGTCGCCGACCAGGCCACCGGCGAGAGCTGGCTCAAACTGCCGGCCGGGTTCAGCTATCGGAGTTTTGGCTGGACTGGCAGTCCGCTTGCCGATGGCAGTCCGACGCCGTCCGCCCACGATGGCATGGGCGTGGTGCGTGCCGATGGTTCGCGGCTGACCCTGGTGCGTAATCACGAAGTGGTCGCCCAGGCCGGCGCGTTCGGGCCGACGCGTCTGCACTACGACCCTGCCGCCGGCGGTGGCGCGGTCGCCTTCGAATTCGATAGCGTGAGCGGCCAGTCCAGCGGCTTCCGTGCGGTGCTGTCCGGCACCATGCAAAACTGCGCCGGCGGCATTACCCCCTGGGGTAGCTGGTTGTCCTGCGAGGAAATGGTGTTCGACCCCGGCGCGCATCTGGACGATCTCGGCAAACCGCACCCCGGGCTGACCAGGGCGCATGGCTTCGTGTTCGAAGTCGATGCCGACGGCGTCAATGCTCCGCAGCGCATCGCCGGCATGGGCGCGTTCAAGCACGAAGCGGCGGCGCTGCATGCCGGTACCGGCATCGTCTATCTGACCGAAGACTACCCGCAGCGCGCCGGCTTCTATCGATATTTGCCGACAACGCCTGGCCAACTGGCCGCGGGTGGGCACCTGCAAATGATGCGGGTCAAGGGCCACCGCCAGTTGCGCAGCGGACTCAAGCTGGGCCGGCGCATGGACGTGCGCTGGGTGGACATCGCCGAGCCGGAACGCCTGCGCGGCAATGATGGCCGGGTCGGCACCGGCGTGCAGGAACAGGGCTTCGCTCTCGGCGCCAGCGCCTTCACCCGGCTCGAAGGTTGCTTCGCCCAGGACGACAGCATCTTCTTCACCTCGACCGATGGCGGCGACCTGGGTCACGGCCAGGTGTTCGTCTATTTCCCACTGGAAGAACAATTGGTGCTGCTCTACGAAACCCGCTCGCTGGTGGCACTCGATTATCCAGACAATCTCTGTGTATCGCCACGCGGCGGCCTGGTCCTGTGCGAAGACAACATCAGCGAGCGCCCGCAACGCCTGATCGGCATGAGCGCAGCCGGCGACAGCTTCCCGTTCGCCGAAAACAACGTGGTGCAGAAACAGGCCGATGGCAGCGCCATCGACTATCGCTGGGAAGAATGGTGCGGCGCCTGCTTCTCCCCCGACGGCCGCTGGCTGTTCGCCAACGTCTACCGCCCCGGCTTCACCGTCGCCATCACCGGCCCCTGGGGCGAGGGCCTGATCTAGACGCAGCGCGGTGCCATGTGGAGTGCGGCGCTCCGCGCCGCTTTGCTCTTGCCGCCGCCGCTGGGCGAACGCATTTACAGCGGCACACGCATCAACAAACAGCATCTGCCGCGGTGTGGCTATCATCAAAAAGCATCCACAGCGGCGCGCAGCGCCGCACTCCATATGCTTTGGTTTGCGGTGCTGGGTGGGTCGGGTCCACGCCTGCGGCGTTGGACCCGACCTACATCCATCGACCCGCCGATTACTCGAAGCCGTCGGCAAACAGCACGAAGCCGTTGTTGGTCGGGGCGGCACCGGCGTTGAGGTAAAGCACGAAGCCGTCGTGGTCCGAACTTCGCAGCGCACTACCCGGCACGGTTTCTTCGCTCAGGCGCGCATCCGCGTTGCCGCGCCCGTAGGCAATGCCCTCGAACCGCTGCGACGCCGCATCAGACAGCAACCCGTGGTCGAGCTCCTGCGGCACGCCCTGGAAATAGAAAGAATAGCGCTGGTCTTCTGGCAAGGAAAACACCGCTTCGGCAAGCGTCGGCGACACGATCTGGCCATTGAACGGATTGTCGCAGCGCTCCGCTAGTGGGATGAAATCGATGTTGTACTCGCTAGCGGCCGGATCGGCGTCACCGCGAACGATTCCCAGCGTGTCGGCGTAGCCATCGGAGAACTGAAAGGCATTGAAATCTCCGACCAGTACCAGCGGCCGCCCGGGGTTGGCGGTCTGATATGCCTGGACCTCGCAGGCGACGCCAACCGCCTGACGCAGTTTCTTCTGGCGCACGCGGTGGGCATTGACCTGATCGGCGACCGGGCTCAGATCGTCGATACCTGAGAGAGAGCGCAGGTGGTTGTCGATCACCGTGAAATCCAGTGGTGGCGTGGTGAACAGGGCGGTCGCTTCGAGCAGGAACGATGGCCGGTCGTTCAGGCGCGACTGGGTGATGCCATTGAACACCCAGGTGTCAGTCGCGAGCAGATGCTGAGTGGCATTGACCTGCACCCGATCGGCACGCACCAGGAAGCCGATATTGATCCAGCCGATATCATTGGTGAACGGGGCGATCACCGGCGTGTATGTTGGGCCACCGTCGGCCACGATCTTGTCGGCCAGCAATTGCAGCGCCGAGACATTGGGCTCGCCATTGGCGCAGACCGTGGCCGGTGGGCTGGCCTGCTCGGCTTCCTGCACGCCGATCAAATCCGGTGCCTTCAGCACCTCGCGCACATAGCGCGAGAGCTTGTCGAGCTTGGTATCGACCCGCGGAAGATCGACCACCTCGTCGGCGTTGGGCCGGGCCGGGTCGTCGCAGCGGTCGAAAAAGCGCAGCATGTTGAGCGAACCGATCGCCAACTGATCGACGGTTGCCGCCGGCACCGTGCCCGGGATCGGTGGCGCCGGGGCAAACACATCGATCGAGTCGGGGAACAATTCATAGCCGCCGAACTCGAAACCGAGCACGCCGGTGGTGCTGAAGTGACTGCCCGGAACTAGCATCGGGTTGCCAAGCACCGGCAGGCCTGCGCCATCGACCAGACGATCCTGGTCGATCTCGAACACCTCCGGATTGCCATCCCAGACCACATTGGCGAGCGGCGGCGCCGGCGGAGTCAGGCTGATCAGCCCCAGATTCTCGGCGGATGCGGCCCGGGTCATGCCGGCTTCCCGGAAGGCGCGGTGGCCGCTAGTGGTGATATTGATTTCGGCAAACGGGTCGCTGCCGAAGCTCTGCATCGGCGCATTGGTTACGCCCTGGATGGTGGTCACCCGCATCGCTTCCAGGCATTCGAAGTTCTGCGTGTTGATAAAATCAGACGGCGTGAAGCTGCCGCCTGCCGCGGCGCAGAACGGCACCCCCGGTACCGGCGAGGGCATCGCATCGTCCAGCACGAACGGCGTGGGCAGCGCGTTGCCTGCGCTGGTTACATTGACGATCAACCCGGTGTTGATGAACTTGGTGATGCCGGTGTAGTTGGGCGCGCCGGTGGGAACGGTGACGGCCGCTTCGCTGATCGTGCCGCTGACATCGACCTGATCGCCCACGGCCACGGTCGGCAGGGCGGAGGTGAATACGAACATCGCGTCGGAACTGGCCAGGCTGGCATCCGGCGTCGGATCCTGGATGAAGAATCCGTTGCTCACCAGGCCGGTGACCAGCGCAGCGGTCACCGCCGCTTCAGTATTGTTGAACGGGCTCTGGAAGCCGGTCCCCTGGATCTCGGCAATTTCGCGCTGGGCGACACCATCGTCATTGTTGATCGTGCCGGTGGCGGATGAGGGCGAGCCGAGGTTGTAGTCCACGCCATCGACCAGGCTGACAGTGAAGGTCTCGCTCGCCTCGGGATCGGGATCGCAGTTCACCAGCACACTCGCGGTGCCGGTGGTCTGGCCCTCGGCAATCACACCGGCGCCACCGGCCACTGCGGTGTAGTCGCTACCGGCCGTGGCCGAGCCATCGGCGGTATTGAACGTAAAGTTGAATCCGCCCACCGGCGCCGCCTCGCTTGCGGTCACCGTGAAATCAAATGCGGTCGTGGTGCAGGCCGGCGACGTGCCCTCGGCCAGCGCCAGGTCGGCGATGCTCAGGGTGGGGAGTACCGGACCGATGGCGCCACGCAAGCCATCGATATAGGTAGTGTTGGCTGCGCCATTCGGTTGGCCGGCCGTGGTCGATGCCGATGCGATACTGACCGACCAGTTACCGGCGGTGATGGCCCCGGCGAGATCGGAGTTCAGCGCTGCGCCCGAAACGTTGCTTGGCGCCGCAATGGCCACGCTGGCCACCAAACCAAAAGCCCCCGCAGCCGGGCTCGGCCAGGTCACCGCGAAACCGTCCGCGGACAGAGTGATGTTGCCATTGGTGCCATCAGTATCGACATAGGCAACGTCAGTGCCGGCCAAGTCTCCCGCGCTGCCGTTCGCGGTGATATTGGCGCCCGTGGTCTTCAGCACCAGATTCCAGTCGCCGGTGCCCGGGCTGTAGGTCAGGTCCTCCGCTGGACCGGTGGTGCCGGACACCACGATCAGCGTGCCGGCGGGGAAAGTCCCGGCGATGGCGGCCATGTTGGTGAACTTGTAGCTGGCAAATTTGGCAGCTCGTGTGCCGGTGGAGTCACCAACGAAAAAGCCTTCCAGCTCGGCCGCGGTCAAGGGCTGCACCAGCAGGACTTCGATCCACTCATCGGTAGCGCCAAGATTGCCTGACCGAAACAGCTCGTTGACGATGACCTTTTGCGCAAATGCTGGCGAAACCAGCAGCAGTGCCGCAGCGCGGGCCAGGAAGAGTCTTGATGGAAGCAACGACATGGCTGGTGATCTCCGTATTTCATTCAGTGAGTCGAACGCCGAAGACTAGCAGCCCCAAGCTGCCATTACATGTCACAGCGCAGCATCCGGCCCGGCGCTGCCGAGTGCGCAGGACAGCGTTCGACATCTCGAGCGTGCCGGCTGCTGTAAGCCGTGCTGCGGCGATGGTACTCGCTCGCTCCCGGTGAACGCGATCCGTTGGTTGTGGTGGCGCAACCCGGTCGCCACTTGGTTGGCTTAGGCCGCCTTGTGCTGAAGCGGCAGACGCAGGTCGAGCTCATCCCATGGCACCGACACGCGGCCATCGAGTTCGCGGGCGACGGCCATCCATTCGCTCAAGGCAGCGATGTCGCCATGGACATTCTTGTAGTCGCGCCCCAGGGCACGCGCGAGTTCCGCCACCGCCATCGGGCCATGCTCACTCAGGAACTTCAGCAGTTCCCAACGTCGGGGCGTAAACGTCGACAGGAGTTGGGGGAGATCGGCAAAACCGATACCGAAGTACGCATCGGGAGTCTGTCCGCGCTGCAAGGCCTGCATGCTGTTGCGGGCGCGCGCCAGGCTGGTCTCGACCGGCTCGCCGACCTTGATGTGCAGTATCTGTTTCATCGCTTTGCCCTCTTCACGTCTTCCCAGAAATCGACGAGCAGGGTCGCCGCATCGATGAACTCGTACGCGCGCTCGACGCCGTCGAAGTGTTTGTGGTCGCCTTTGCCGCGTTCGTTGTCGTAGCCCACCAGACGCAAACCGTCCACGACGTAGACCAGTCGATACTTGAATTCGTGCTCGGCAGGCGGTAACGGAGACGCGAGCTGCCACAACACGATCTCCACGATCCCCGACCCGAACGCCAGCTTTTCGTGCAGGATGGGGCGCGCCTTCATATGGCGCATCGCACCATAAGCATTGAATGGTGTCAAGCGCCAGAGGGCAAGCACCGGTCCGATGCTGCGCTGGCTGGAGGCGGTGTGTCTGTGGCCACGCCTGGCAAGTACACGATGATTCTTGCCGAGACGGACAGGAGCGGGCTGCTTCGACATTGCGCCGGTGCTGCCGATGATCGATCACGAGCTGCTGGATGACCGGCTCCGCCGTTGCAAACCGCTGCGCTTATTTGCCCCGACTGGTCTCGGCTGGGCCGGCGTAGACGGTGATTTCTTCGCGGTCGTGGTAGAGCTGTTTGGCGCGCAGGTCGAGGGCGAACGGCACTTGCTCGCGCAGGGTGGCGAGGCAGCGTTGGGTTTCCGGCCAGCGTTTTTTCATCGGTAGTTTGAGGTTGAACAGGGCGCGCTGGCAGGCGCCTTCTCGCAGCCAGTCGGCGACCAGGCTGGCGACGCGGATCGGTTGTTCGACCATGTCGCAGACCAGCCAGTCGACCGGCTTTTTGGGCCGGAAGCGAAAGCCATCGGCGCGGATGTGATTGACCAGGCCGCTGGCGAGCAGGGTCTCGGCGATCGGGCCATTGTCGACTGCGCTGACCTTGATTGAGCGGCGTACCAGTTGGTAGGTCCAGCCGCCCGGGGCGGCACCCAGATCGACCGCGCTCATGCCGGCTTGCAGCCAGCGTTCGCGTTCGGAGTCGCTCAGCATCACCAGAAACGCTTCTTCCAGTTTCAGGGTGGAACGACTCGGTGCGTCGCCGGGAAAGCGCAGCCGTGGAATCGCCTGGCGCAGGGCGGACGGGCTGTGCTCGGGCAGGCACAGGTAGCACTCGGTGCCGCTGGTGAAGAACAGCAGCAGGCGTTTGGCGGCGCCCTTGGCCAGCCACTTTTCGCGCTTGAGCCTGGCCACCAGTGCCGACTCGAAACTGCGGCAGAAGGCGTTCAATTGTTCGCCCGCGGGGCTGTCCGGAGCTTCGGTCCAGACTTCGCCGATGGCGTTGATGTGGCGGCCCAGCCATTCCAGGATCGGGCCGATCCGGTCCTTGGGGTTGAGGTCTTTGAAATGCGCCGCGACCGCCAGGCATTGGCGCGGGAAAATGAGATCGGCGACGGCGACCGTTGGCAGTTCGCTGCCGTCGGCGGACTCGAACAGCAGGTAGCCGTTGTCACGGTCGATGCGCGAGAAACCGGCCGCGTTTCGTGCGGCCAGGTGCTCGCTCAGTTCCTGCGCACACTCGGCTTCAAAACCGGCGCGGCAGGTGAGTAATAGAGTGCTCATGGGGTTCAGAGGACGGATGACGGAGGACAGAGGAAAGAGGAAAGAGGAAAGAGGAAAGAGGAAAGAGGAAAGAGGAAAGAGGAAAGAGGAAAGAGGAAAGAGGAAAGAGGAAAGAGGAAAGAGGAAAGAGGAAAGAGGAAAGAGGAAAGAGGAAAGAGGAAAGAGGAAAGA
>JBGSKT010000084.1:0-7784 GCA_041741075.1 Lysobacterales bacterium | reverse complement strand
GCCAGCAGCGGCGCGTCCGCTTCGGGCGCGCACTGGAGGTGGCCCTTGGGCGTCAGTTGCAAGGCGATGTTCATGCTCGGCGAGATCCGGGCCCAGGTGCGGACTCGTGCGGCAGGGTCGATCGTCCGTGCGCGAGGCGTCGCCAGCGCAGATCAGCGACAATCGCGGATTCGCGATCAAGCGGCGACCCGACTGCCGCCTTGCCGGCGCTGCGCAAAACGCCGTTTCTGCCGACATCAGCCAGCACAACAACCGCCACGGCCGGTTCTGGCATCGTCATTGGCATCCTGTGTTTGGCGCTTGTATCTGGCGCGGTTCCTGGCCCGGTCGCCGCAACCAAGCCGGTGGAATTGTAGCCCCCATCGCATTCAGGCGGCGAGCTGCGATTCAATTGGGGGCGCGGCTGCCATCGAGGAGCTGCTGGAGGCGATCTGCCAGCCAGTGGAAGCCAATGTGTTCCTGCTCCAGTCGCAATCCCGCGCGAATGCGATTGTCGCGCAGATCGTCATAGAGGGCGCTCTCATCGGACGTGAGTCTGTGCAAGTCCACCAACAGGGGCTTGTCTTCGTTCCCCCAGATGGCGACATGTGCATCAAGGGTGGCTCGGTCCATCAGAAATGAATCGACATGGCCAAAGTAGCCGCGTAGCTGATCCAGAATAGCGAAGCCGTGGGTGTCGATGTCGCCCCAGTAATGGATCGCGCAGTGGTGCAGCCAATGACTGCGGGCCAGTGCCTCCCAGCCGTAACCCGCGCCAAAGATGGCGATGGCATCACGTACCTGCGGGAAGGCCAGAAAGTTGGTCTCGTTTTCGGTCATGAAGACACGCTGCACGGCTAGCTGCAGGCGACTGAAGCTGTCGGCATCCAGTGTCAGGTCGGGACAGGCCGAGCCGGGAACTGCCTGAATCGTTGGATCGAGCACACGGCAGCGAATGCGCGTCGGTTTTTCCAGAAATCCATAACGGGCAGCAAACTGGCTGACACCGGTTTTGCTGTGATCCACCGCGTCAGCGGGCAATGCCAGGTCGAGCAACTCGGCCAACACGCCGCGATGAGCCTCGATAAGCTTGCTGTGTACGCCCGGCAAGTCCACCTGCCGCAAGTAAATCCCCGGGCGCGGATGCTCGATGAGCCACGCCACCACGGCCAGCAATCGGGGCCACTCGGCAGCCAGTTCCAGCGCCTGCAGCGGCCGTTTTTCCAGCCACGGCAGCAGGGCGGGGTGGCTTTGCCGGGTGGCGGCAACCTGCGCCGAGAAACGATCCCAGTCGCGACGTTTGCCCAACCAGGTCAATGCATCCGCAAGCGTCTCGACCCACACACTGACAGGCAGCCTTTGCGTGCCCTGCACGCGGTGTCGAAGCTCCTGCCATTCCACACGCACGGAATCCGTGGCTGCCAATGCAGCGGCCCAAGCGCGAACCGCATCAAAGCGACCGGTGATGTCCACCGAATCTGGACACTTGAGCGCCAGGCGCAAAGGAAAACGTGCATCGCCCGACACCGCGTCGCGCAGCAGTTCACCGCGCTCCCACAGTCGCGCCAACTGCGCCCTCAATTCCTTTGGGCCGGTCCACGTCACGGCGAAAACGCCTGCATGGGCTGGGCGGGCATCAACGCCTTCTGTGCGTGGTATTCCTCGATGGAGAGATTGCGCAGCCTGGAGGCCCGACCGCCTTCGTTGTGCACAAACCCCACGCTGGAGACGTAGGGTTCGATGATGTGGATCTTCTGCAGCGGAGTCACGATCAGCAGTTGCAGGTTGAGTTGCCGGAACAGCTTCAAACCGTACTGGGCGGACTCATCCGAGCCGCGGCCGAAAGCCTCGTCGATCATCACGAAGCGGAACGAGCGCGAGCGCACCGCACCCCATTCCAGGCCGAATTGATAGGCCAGGCTGGCGGCCAGAATCGTGTAGGCCAGTTTCTCTTTCTGCCCACCCGATTTGCCGCCGGAGTCCGAATAATGCTCGTGCTCGCTGCGGTCCGCGCGCCAGCGCTCGCTGGCGGCGAACAGGAACCAGTTGCGCACATCGGTGACCTTGGCCGTCCAGCGACGATCGGATTCAGACAATCCCTCGCGTCCGCGGAAGCGGTCGATGATCGCCTTGACTTGCAGGAACTTGGCCTCGGAATACTGGGCGTCGTCCGAACCGGTTAGCGCGCCTTCGGTGCAAGCGCGCAATTCCTGCTGGAAATCGCGAATCTCGGCATCCGGGCTGGTCTGCGATTCCAGCACGATATAGCGCCCGGGGTTGTAGTCGATCTCGCCCAGGGACTGGTTGATGTGCGCGATGCGCTCTTTGATGGTTTCTCGCTCGCGGGCCAGTTGCGCGTTGAAATTGGCGATTTCGTTGATGGTGTTGACGTTGAGCAGTTCCTTGAAGCGCGCAACAAAACGCGGCAGGTCGTCACGGTGCAACTGCGCCAACAGGTTTTCATACTCGAAGGCCGCAGCGAGGCTGGCATCGATGTCGGCCGTCTCCAGTTTGAATGCTTCCTTGAACGAAGCCATCGCCTTGATGATTTTCTCGGTCAAGCGTTCGAGTCGCTTGTGTTCGGCATCGATCTTTTCCTGTAACCATTTACGGACTTCCTGCTCGCGGTTGTCGCAAGATTCCACGGTCAGTTGCTGCTCGCCCAGTGCCTCGGCACGCATGGATTCGAGCCGTGTTGCCAGTGCATCGTCGCCGCCAGCGCCGGCGAGCAACGTCTCGGTTTGCTGGCGAAGTTCTTGCGCGTCTGCGCGGCGCTGTTCCAGCTTGGCGCGCTTCTCGCGCGCAGCTTGCAGCGCTTCCCCGGTGTCTTTGTGCGCTTTTTGCAATGCGCGCAGGTTATCGTTCAACTGCTTGAGGACATCGGACGCCGACTCCAGCCGGCTGCGCTCATCGATCAGTTGCGCAATCTCGGTCGCCACGCTGGCCCAATCCAGTTCATCGAAGGCGGTGAACTCTTCCAGGCGGGTCAGCGCATCGAGGTGGCTCGCAAGTCCGTCGCGCTCCTGCTGAATGGCACTGATCTGGCTGCCAACTTCACCCAGCCGTGTTTCAAGCTGGTGGCGCTTGGCCGCCAGTGCCGCGATCTTGGCGCTGTTGCTCCAGCCCAGCACATAGCGGCTGCGGTCATCGATACGGTGGCGGTCGTCTTTTTCGTGGCGGCCGCTCGGGTCCTTGATCTGGCCGGCGCGGGTGATCGCGCGCGTCTCGCGGCGGAACTGTTCCTGGGTGGCGCAGCAGGCCACGTTGAAACGATGGACGAGTTCGCGCTCCAGCCAATCGTACTGCGGCGAATCGGGCTTGATCGCCAGCTTGCGAAGCAACGAATCGCGGTGCAATTCGGGCAGCTCTACGGCTTTGCGTGGCCGCACCTGGAAATACACCAGGCGTCCGCGCAGATCGGCGCCATCGACCCATTCGGCCACCGCTTGGTAATGCGCATCGGGCACCAGCAGTGCCAGGCCGAAGCCGCGCAGCAGGCGTTCGGCGGCGCCTTCCCAGTCGCGTTCATCGTCGCGCACCTGGATCAACTCACCGGCGAAGGGCAGGGCATCAACATTCAGGCCCAGCGCCGCGCACATTGCCGCACGAATCTGGATCTGCTGGTCATCGATGTTGCTACGGCGCCGCTTGAGGCTGTCGATTTCGGCGGTTTGTTGCTCGTGTTCCAATTTTCCCTGGTGCAAGGTCACGCTGTGCTCGGTGAGCGCGTTTTGCAAATCGGCATCGCGATTGCGCGCCTCCGCTCGCCAGCTTTGATATTTGCCACGCTGCGCGGCGAAGGTGGCGGTATCGGTTGCCACCGGCTCGCCCAGCACGCCAGCCAGGCCCTGGTAGCGACCGGCCTTGGTTTTACGCGCATCGCGCACCGTTTCTTGCTTGCGAATCTCGGCGGCAAGGCGCTCCAGTCGGTCGCCGCCGTTGGCATGGATGGCCTGCTTCAGCTCATCCACTTGCTGGCCGTGCTGCTCATGCGCAAGGTCGAGCTTTTGTACCTGGGCATCCACGCGCTGCCATTCTTCTGCCAGCAAGCCCAACCGCTTGTCGATCAGGCCAAGCTTCAGGCCAGCGAAGTGGGGCCGCAGACTATCCCGGCAACTGCGCAAACTGTCGAGATCGGCCTGCAATGCACGGTGGCGGCCACAGTCCGCGGTCAAGGGCGTGAGCATTTCAACCTGCGCCTTGGTTTTCAGCACTGCCTGATGGGCGCGGTTGAGATCGTCGAAGTGACCGATCAAGGCCTGCAGGCGCGGGCCCACCTCGAAGGGTTCGAGCATATGGCTGCGCACGAAGTCGGTCAGGTTGCCCACCGATTTCATCGAAACCGTTTGGTGAAACAGCTCCAGGGCCTGATCGTTTTCGATGCCGAAGCGACGGCGGAACCAGGCTGCATAGGGCGGAAAGGTGTCATGAATCTCGGCGCCCTGCGCCCGCAGGCGTTTTTTCAGCTGGTTGATGTCGGTGCCGAAGTGGGCAAAGTCTGCCGCAATCGACAGGCCGCGCTCGGCACCCAGAAAGAATCGCGCCGGTTGCCCCTGCGCTTCCTTCATCCAGAACACCTGGGCGAGTGTCACCGTCTGGTCGTAGCCGGCATTGTGGAAGACACCCAGGATGACCGAGTAGCTGTTCGGGTCGCGTAAGCTGACCGGCCTGGCCGCGCCGGTGATTTCGTTGCGCTCGGATTTGTAATGCCCGAGCACGTAGGAACGCAGCGTGCGTTCCTTGCTGTCCGCGCCCGCTGCCTTGTTGTAGGCGATCCGGTTGGCAGGCACCAGCAAGGTGGTGATGGCATCCACCAGCGTGGACTTGCCCGAGCCAATATCGCCGGTGAGCAGGCCGTTCTTGCCATCCAGTTGCAGCGTCCACACCCGGCTGTCGAAGGTGCCCCAGTTGAAGACCTCCAACCGGTTCAGGCGAAAGCCCGACAGTGCGTCGTCGGCGACGAAGTTCAGCCCAGGGGCTTGTGGGTCATTCATCCTGCTGCCCCTTGCCCGCGGTGCCGACGCCTGACCAGCCGCTTTGATAGATCGCCAGCCGCGCATCGAATTCAGCCAGCCACTGCGCATCGACAAAGGCTTTCAGGATGCGCCGCACCTCGTAACTGGCGGGTCCGGCCGCGGCACCGCCGGCAGCTTTGAGTTTCTGTAGAAAGCCCAACTCGGCGACCTTGTTGAGCGTGGTTTCAATCTGGTCGATCAGCTTGGCTTCATTCGGGCCATCGGGCAGGAACACCCGCACCAGCTCCACGATGTCGTCGCGAGAGAGCACCAGCCGCGTGTCAGCGCCGCCCGCATCGAATTCGGCCAGCTTCTTGCGCAACAAGGCGAGCAGCAAACTGACCGGGAACGACAACGGCCGGCGCGCCACCAGCCGCGGCAACCGGGGTGATGAATCGTCGTCGGCCGGTTCGGGGCGCCCCTTCAAAAAGGCATAGCCTTCTGCCTCATCCAGCACCAGATCAAGATTCAGCACCGCCACGTAATCGCGTACCCGCGCTTGCAGGTTCAACAACGCCGCCCATTGGCGTTCGTCGCCATCACGGTACAGCACGCTTTTGAGCAAGCGGATCAGCAGCACCGATAAATCCGCAGCGGGAGCCGGCGTCGGTAGATCGTTCGAGCGTTCCTCTTGCATTCCTTGCCTCAGCTTTGGTTCGTGTTCAACGCATGAAAATCACGCGCGGAAGTCGCGCGCTGCGGATGAATGCCCGGCCGTCCGTGGCCAGCGTCTGCCAGCGGATTGGCTCGCTGGTTTCCTCATCCACCACGGTGCTGAAGGTCTCGGCACCCAGTTGCAGATAGGCCACCAATTCGGCCAGCCCCTGCTGCAAAGGCTGGCTGGATACCAGTTCGCTCAAGCTGATTTGCGCCCGATCCTGTAGCGCATGGCGGATATGCCGGGTGAGCCGTGCCTTGTCCACCACCACTTGATCGAACAACGCCGAAGGGTCGATATCCTCATCGCCGGCCTGCAGGGCCAGGTCAGCAATCGCCGGCTTGCTGGCCGGGGTGAACAGCGGGCGCTCCATCGGCAATTCGATATCGGCGCCGGCCTCGGCCATTTCCATCACGTTGCCCGTGGGTGGTGCATCACGCAGGGCCAGCGCCTTGCTCTCGATGCCGTGCAGGATGTCCATGATACGGCGGTTTTCCAGCCAGGCCTGATCATCCAGAAAGCGGCGCAACTGCTGCGACAAGGCCGCCACCGTGCGCTGGGTGTGCTCGCCGGCTGCCATCCAGTCGTAATGTACCCGCCGCGTGCGGCGGTCGGGCTTGAGCTCCGTCACTGCCGGCAGTGCCAGCACGCGATCCAGCAATTCGGTCAATTCTTCCTGCCGACGGCTGGACAGCAGAAAATCCCAGAATGCGCGAAAGCTCTTGCCCTGGTCGGAATCGGCAATCGCATCGCGCTCGCCCATGATGTCTTCCAGCAGCGCGCCCTTGCTGCCTTCCCACAGCGCAATGCGCTCACGCACACGGCGGTCGAGCTAGCGGAAGTTGTGCTCCACCTCGCGAAAGTCGGTCAGCAATTCGCGTGCACCCTGCATGAACTGCTGAAAGCGATCCTTCAGCGCGGTGTCGTCCAGCAGCGGCAGATCGCCCGTCAGCACCCGTGCGATCTCGGCATCAATTTCATCGCGCTTCTTGTGCAGCTCGGCGATGCGCCTGGCCGGGTCGGCCTCGCTGCCTTCGCTCATCTGCTTGAGCAGGTCAAACAGCGTGAGCAAGCGCGATTCGGTGCCGACGAACTGCCGCTCACCGAGCTGCGCCAGCCAGGCAATGGCCTTTTCGGTGGCGGGCGTTAGGTCGAACTGCGCCTCGTCGGTGCCAGGGCGGTAGAACTTGCGCAGCCAGCCCTTGTCGGGTGCGGCCCAATCGTTCAGGTACTCCAGCGCCGGCTTGGGGAAAGCGGTTTCGCCCAGGTGCAGGCGCAGGGCATACAGCTCATCTTCCAGCGCCTCGGCCAGGTCCACCGCCGCCATCACCCGCACATTGGGTGCCACGAACACCCGTTGCAGAAAGCTCGCCACCAATGGCGCATGGTCCGAACGCAAAAGCCGCCACGCCGGGTGGTGGCTGCGCAGGGTGTCGAGGGTGGCGAAGTCGAGGGTCATGTGGCGTCGGCGGTCGAGGCTACGACTGGCAATCGAGGAAAGCGCGCTTGATGTGCCCTGCCGACCCAGGGCAGACGACGGCTGTTACCAGGATCCATTAGCGGCGGCGCTTGCGTCGACGCGTTGGGGCAGAGTGGATATCACCGAAGAAATAGTCAAAGGCCGAGCTGCTCGTGTCCAGTTCGTCTTGGCGTTGCTCGGCAGCGAGCTGATCGAGCAACTGACGTCGGCCCCGCGAATCGTCGAGCGCGGTCAGTGCGGCGCAATGTTGGTTTACCAGTGTGCGCACAACGCCGATACGGCTCTTGAAGTTGTGATCGAGCAAGCCCATACAGTGCGAATTGGGGTCCATGTGCAGATCAAAGTCCTGCAGCAGCGGTGCGGCGAGCGCGTCGAGTTCAGTTTCGAGCGTACGGATTTGTTCCTTGAGCACGTGGTTGTAGTGGCGCAGGCGCTGCTCGGGCAGGGCGGCCAGGTGCTCGATGTCGATTTGCTCGACTTCGATTTGCAGCGACAGCAGTGCCAGCAGGTCTTCGTTCTGGTAGGCCTGATTGACCCGTTTCATCAGCACGGTCTTGCGCTCGCGCTCGGTGGCGTCGGCTTCGCGGTCGGGATGCAGGGCGCTGGCCAGCTTGCGGTAAATTTCGCGCAGCAACAGGCTGGCCTGCTGCGC
>JBGSKT010000083.1:0-2615 GCA_041741075.1 Lysobacterales bacterium | reverse complement strand
AGGAACTCGCCGAAGCGGGCGACGAATGCGGCCTCCGGCAGCTCGGGGCCGAGCGCGATGCGGGCGAAGCGAGAGGCAAGATCAGGGCTCATCGGAACGCCAGAAAATACATCAGCCCGATATTCGCGGCCAGCATGATCAAGGCGGTCGGCGCTTGCGCCTTGATCACCGCGTTGCGGTCGCCAAGTTCCAGCAGCGCAACTGGCAGGATGTTGAAATTGGCCGCCATCGGGGTCAGCAGCGTGCCGCAGAAACCGGACAACATGCCGACTGCGGCGACCACGGTCACCTGGCCACCGAACTGCTGCACGACAATCGGTAGCCCGATCGCCGCGGTCATCACCGGGAATGCGGCAAAGGCGTTGCCCATCACCATGGTGAACAGCGCCATCCCAAACGCATAGGCGACGACCGCGGCGAAGGGCGTGGTCAGCGGCACATAATCGGTGATCAGCTTGCCGACCACTTCGCCGACGCCGGCCAGCGCGAACACCGCGCCGAGTGCGGCCAGCATCTGCGGCAGGATCGCCACCCAGCCAATCGAATCGAGCAGGCGGCGCGACTCCTGTACCGTCGCCGCGGCTGGTGGGCGTAGCCAGATCACCGCGGCAAACAAGGCCAGCATGACACCGAGGCCGAGCGATATCAGTGTGACCTGCTTCGGATCAACCCAACCGCTGCCCTTGAGCAACAGGGTGCCGAGCAGGGCCACCGCGGGAATGACCAGAGCCGGCAAAAACAGGGCATTGCCGTGGCGCAGGGCGCGCTGCATGCGTTCCTCTGGCGCAGTGGTGGCCGGCTTGCCGGCGCGCAGCCCGCCGCTGCCGGCGATGACCACCAGCAGGATCACCAGCAGCCCGTTGCCCAGATCGTCCAGCCGGTCGCCAGCCAGAAAGCTCAGCGCCAGCCCGGCCCAGAACAGCGCGGTCATAAAGCGCCGCGGATTGGCACGGTCGCGCAGTGATGCGATGGCGACACCGGCAAACATCAGCCCGGCGAGCACATACACCGCGGCCAGCGAAATCACCGGCGCGCTCCCGGCTTGAACCGCAGCAGGCGGGTGCCGTGCACCAACAGCGCGACAACCGCCATCGGGATTGCCCACAGCGACAATTCGAGCGGGCTGACGATAATGCCATTGGCTTCCAGAAAACCCTTGATCAACAGTATCGAGGCGATCGCAATGAAGATATCCTCGCCAAAAAACAACGCGACATTATCGGTCGCTGCGGCCATCGCGCGGACTTGCTCGCGTTCGGCATCGGTCAAACTGCCTTCGCGCTCGGCGGCAGCTTCCGCCATCGGCGCAATCAGCGGCCGCACCGTCTGCGCCTGGCCGCCGACCGAGTTCAAACCGACCGCCGCGGTCAGTTGGCGGATCACGAAATAGGCCAGCAGCAACCGTCCGACCGTCGCCGTGCGAATGCCGCCGATCAACAGCTTGGCGCGCTCCTGCAATCCGCAGCGTTCGAGCAGGCCGATCACCGGCAGCACCAGCCAGATCGCACTGACATAGCGTGCGTCATTGAACGCCTTGCCGAATGCCGCGATCACCGCGAACGGCTCCAGCCCGGCGGCAAGACCGGTCACCAGGGCCGCCACCGCAACCACCAGCAGCGCGTTTAGCCGCAGCATGAAACCCAGCACGATGACCGCGACGCCGAGCAGTGTCAGCATGATCCGTATCCCCCGCCACCCGGCGTTTCGATCACAAAGATGTCGCCCACCGCCATGTCCACTTCGGCGGTGGGGCCCAGTTCTTCGACCTCACCATTGCTGCGTTCAATCGCATTGCGTCCGGCCATTCCGGGGCCACCTCCGGCCAGGCCGAACGGCGGTACCCGTCGCCGGTTCGACAATATGCCGGCGGCCATCGCTTCGCGGATGCGGATCCGCCGCAGCGCGCCGTCACCACCCTTATGCGCGCCCGCGCCGCCCGATCCGCGGCGCACCGCGAATTCCTCCAACAACACCGGGAAGCGCGTTTCCAGCACCTCCGGATCGGTCAGGCGGCTGTTGGTCATATGGGTTTGCACCGGCCCCGCACCATCGAAATCCGGCCCGGCACCGGAGCCGCCAGCGATGGTCTCGTAGTATTGCCGGGCGTCATTGCCGAAGGTGAAATTGCTCATCGTCCCGGCACTCGCCGCCATTATGCCCAGCGCGCCATACAGCGCATCACAGATCACCTGGCTGGTCTCGACGTTGCCGGCAACCACCGCCGCCGGATAGCGCGGATTGAGCATGCAGCCTTCGGGTACGATCAGTTCGATCGGCCGCATGCAGCCATCGTTGAGCGGCAGCTCTTCATCGACCAGGGTGCGGAATACATACAGGGTCGCCGCACGGGTGACCGACAAGGGCGCATTGAAATTGTTCGCTTGCTGCGCGCTGGTGCCGGTGAAGTCGACGCGGGCCGTGCGTGCGGCGCGATTCACCGTTACCCGCACTTTTACCACCGCGCCATTGTCTAGTTCGTAGGCGAATTCGCCGTCGGACAGTTGGTCGATCGCTTGCCGCACCGCTGCGGCAGCGTTGTCTTGCACGTGGCCCATGTAGGCCGTCACCGCCGCGCACCCGACTTCGTCAACCAGCCGCCGCAACTCGGCAGCGCC
>JBGSKT010000082.1:0-1930 GCA_041741075.1 Lysobacterales bacterium | reverse complement strand
GATGCGCAGCACAAACAACAGCAGCATGCCGAGCAGGGCGAACAGCCCCAGCCAGGCCCGTGGGTCGGCAGCCAGCAGCCGCGGCCACGGCACGGCGCTCAGGGTGATCGGCAGCCAGGTGATGTAGGCGGCCAGATTGAGCGGCGCCAGCAGCGTCTGCACCCAGGTTGGGGCGTGGTGGGTCGGGGTGTTCATGCAGCGATTATGCCGCGCTCGCCATCGTCGCAGCCGCCGTCGGTGCAAGTGGTGACTTTCGGCACCGCTGGAGGGTGACGCCCGGCACCTCGGCAGTGCGGCCGCGCGCGAGCACACTTTGCTCACCCCAAGCATGGAGTCGGCAATGGACCAGAACTATCGCATCACCCTTTTCGTGCATATCGTGGCCGGCTCGATCGCACTGGCCAGCTACTGGCTGGCGGCACTGGCGCGCAAGGGCTCGCCGCTGCACCGCGGCAGCGGCAAGGCCTACCTAGGCGCGATGACCGTGATCCTGGCCAGTTCCAGCTTGCTCGCCGGCCATTTCTGGGCGCGCGGCAAGACCGGCATTGCTACCTTCCTCACCTATCTGGTGCTGATCACCGCAACCGCGATGTGGCTGGGCTGGCGCGCAACCCGCATGAAACGCGACCAGGCCGGTTTTCGCGGGCCGCGCTATCTCGGCGTTGCCCTGCTCAACGTGCTGGCAGGGGTGCTGGTCTGCGGGATCGGTCTGCGTTCCGGCAATGCGCTGCTGATCGGCTTTTCCCAGGTCGGCATCGTGGTCGGCGCGCAGATGCTGTGGCGGCGTGCGCATCCCCTGCAGATGCCACGCTGGTGGCTGAAAGAACACTTCGGCGCCATGCTCGGCTGCGGCGTCGCCACCCACATCGCCTTTCTCGGCATCGGCCTGCGGCGCATCCTGGCAGCCTTCGATCTGCAACTGCCGCCGCAGGTGGCCCTGCTCGCCTGGTTCCTGCCGATTGCGGTCGCCGTGGCCGCCGGACTCTGGCTGGATCGCCGGTATCTGGGAAGACCGGCACTCGCCGCCAGTGTGGCGTCCTGAGGTCAGGAAACACAAGGCGACGGATCGCGGACGGCAACGGCAGCCACCAGGAGTCCCGCGCCGTCGTGGGAGCGACGGTCAGGTCGCGACCGCCCCAACGGCCAGCGCCACGATGCCGACCACGACGGTCAGGCAAGCCAATCGCCAGCTTCCATTCCCCTCCGACATCCAACCCGTCCGCTTGGACCGCCCCCGTTCGTACTACCCGACCGATAGGGGCGACAGGCAAAAACACCCAACATCCGGCACCGCAAACCGTCAGTGACCCCGGCCGTAGGATTACGGGACCCGACAGCAATTGCGTCGGCTCGGATTCCGATCCCGGCACCGGTTACGGGGGAGGGCGCCGTGCTCCGTCCGCTACGCGCGCGAGCGTGCGGGCTCCCTCCGGATCGGGCTTCCGATCAGCCGCGGGCGATCGCGGTCATCACCGCGTGGGTGCGGGCGCGGCTGTTCCATTTCAGGAGCAGGTCGGACGTGGTTTTCGACGGTGCTCTCGCTCAGGTGCAGCGGCGGGCGGTATCTGCGCCGGTGCCGGAGGCGTCAATCCGACAGCCAGATGCTGCCGTCGATCACGCTGACGCTGTGCCCGCCCAGCCACACGCCCTCGCCATCGACGGCCAGGTGGACGATGCCGTCGCGGCCGAGTTCGCGGCCCTGGCTGGCGCGATATTCATTCGCTGGCAGGCGCTGGTGCGCGGCCAGGAATCCGGCGATGCAGGCGTTGGCGCTGCCGGTGACCGGGTCTTCGGCGATGCCATCGGCCGGGCAGAAGCAGCGCACTGCCAGGGCGGCGTCGCTGCTGTCCAACTCACGCCCGAACACGGCCACGCCGACGCTGCCGTCGCGGCGATTGAAGGCGGCGAGTGCGGCCAGGTCCGGACGCAG
>JBGSKT010000081.1:0-5082 GCA_041741075.1 Lysobacterales bacterium | reverse complement strand
GGGCGCGGTGGCGCCGGCGGCGCCGGCGGCGGCGCTTCCTCGGCCATCGGCAAGGCTTCCTCGAACACGATTTCCGGCGGCGGCTCTTCCTGCGGGATCGGCACCGGACGCTTCTCGATTACCTTCGGTACGATTTCCTTGGGCGGCTCCGGCGGTGGCGGCGGCGGTGGCGGTGGCGGCGGTGGCGGTTCCAGGAAGACCACCTCGACCGAATCCTGTTCGTCTTCATCTTCCGCCTGCGGCGGTTTCATCGGGGCCAGCAAAAACAGGAACAGGCCGGCGTGCAGCGCGAAGGCGAACGCCTGCGCAATTACCCGACGCACGCTGAATTTGCTGGCTTCCAGTTCACGCGAATTATTGGACATGGAGCGGTGTCTCGGTTGGCCCTGGGTGGTCGAATCAGGCGTCCGCGGTCGTGGCCGGCCGCGGAGCGAGCAGTGGAGTATAGCGAAGCAATCGTTACCGAACTAGGCTTGCTGGGGGAACCTCTTGAAACCTGCTGCGCGACCCGATTGCTGCGTTGCGCGGTGCTCGGAATCCTCATATACCGGTTTGTACACTGCGGTTCCTGCGCTCCGTGCGCCTTGCACTCGGGCCGCTCACTACGGTTTCATGAGGCTCCCTCGGCTATCCGATCTGCCTGGTTACCAGAGCGTAACGCGGAGCAGCGGGAATCGGGGTTTTCGTCAGCCTACATGCGCGACGCGTTCTTCAGCCAGCTCTCCGCGCTGGACTTGGTATTCGGGAATTGTGCGGCCTTCTTGAAAGCAGCAATCGCGCCAGCCTTGTTGTCCAGCGCGATCTCGGTATTGCCGAGCGTCAGCCAGCAATCGCCCTCGTGCTTGAACGGAACCCGGGTCAAGGCCTGTTTGGCCTTGGTGCGGGCTTCCTCGAACTTGTCCATGTTATACAGCCAGTAAGCCTGCTGGAATGCCATGTCACCGTCGGTGGCGAACGGCTCGGCCTTGGCATAGGCGGCGATCGCCTTGGCCGCATCGTCGCCCTGGGCGTAGATGTCGCCGAGCAGGGAATAGGTTGCCAGGCCCTCTTTCAATATGCCCTTGTCGATACCGTCCTGGACGATCTGGGCGCCTTTGGCCGCTTGTTCGGCGAAGGCGTACAACTGGGCCAACTGGCGCAACTCGCTTTCGCTTTTCAGCACGCCATCGGCGTAGGCGCGATCCATCAGCGCCAGTGCCTTGGGCTGTTGCTCGGTGTCGATGTACAGGTTCGACATCTGGGTGATCATGGTCTTGTTGCGCGGGTCCTTCTGCAGCGCCTGTTCGCCGAACGCGATCGCTTCGGTGTTCATGCCGGCATCGGCGTAGGACAGCAACAGCAGCGGCGGCCAGTTATCGCGGGGCTTCGCGGAGACTTCCAGTGCTTTCTTCAGGTTTTCCGCCGCCTGCGGAAACTTCTCCAGCTGGTAGTAGGCCTGGCCCTTGACTGCATACAGCAGGTCTTTTTCGGTTGCGGTTTCCTTGAGGAAGCGGTCGGACCACTGGATCGCCTGGTCGAATTGGTCTTCCTGCAGGGCCAGCTGCGCGTTCAGTTCGATCAGCGCGAAGTGGGCTTCATTGGACAGGGCGTCGAGCGCGATCGCCTGGCTGTTGTATTCCATCGCCTTCACGGAATCCTCGTGGCTTTCGTAGGCGATGGCGCCGAGAATCTGGTAGGAATAGGCCTTCTCGTAGGCGTTGGCCTTGTCGTTGGCCAGCACTTCATTGAATTGCTCTACGGCCACTTCGTATTGCTGTTCGTTGTAGGCGTCGATGCCCTTCTGTGCGAACTTGCTCAGCTTGGCCGACCACTTGCCTTCCACGTCGGCGCGGCTGCTGTTCGGATACGGGTTGACCTGGTCCGAGGCCTTGCCCTTCTTGCTCTGCGACCGTTCCGCATCGCGTTTGGCCTTGCGATTGCCGGTGCGGCCGGAAAAGGCGTCCTGGGCGCTGGCGTAGTCACTGACCACCAGGGTCAGGGCAAAGCCCGCGAACAACGTGAAAACCAGCGGACGAAACCATTTCATGGCGAACTCCTGATCGTTGAATACTAGAGGGAGGCCCGGCCCGACGGTCGGAGCAATACGGAAGGTTAGCGCCGGGTCCGGCCGACCACAACAGACAGATGTCTGACAGATGCTTGAATCCGGACCGCACCCCGGTCCGGGGAGTGGGTCAGCTATTGTCGAACGGCGAATGTTAAGTTGTGGCGAAATGGGCCTTGGCGAAGGCCACCCGCTGCAACGGATCGCTGGCCAATTGGCCGGATTGTTCCAGCGCCTGGACCTGGCGCAGGCGGTGCAACAGGCCGTTGCCGTTGGCCATCTGGATGGCAAGACCGGGCCGCGCATTGAGCTCCAGCACCAGCGGTCCGCGGCGTTTGTCGAGCACGATGTCGACCCCGACATAGCCCAGACCGACCAATTCGTAGGCCTGCGCAGCGATCAGCAGCAACTGGTCCCAGTGCGGCATACGCAGGCCGACGATCGAGCTTTCGGTGTCCGGGTGTTCGTTGACCAGTTCCCGTCCCCACACGCCGCGTCGGGTGATCCCGGTCGGGATATCGATACCGACCCCGATCGCGCCCTGGTGCAGGTTGGCCTTGCCGTCGCTCATTCGGGTCGGCAGCCGGATCATCGCCATCACCGGATAGCCGAGAAAACTGATGATGCGGATATCCGGCACGCCCTTGTAGCTGACCTGGTCGAACACCGGATCGAACTCGACCCGGTACTCGACCAGCACATGGTCGGGCTGGCCGCCCAGCGAATACAGCCCGGACAACATGTTCGACAGGTGATGGTCGAACTCGTCGCGCGACATCAATTCGCCGTTGCCGCGCCGGTATTTGTCGCCACGGCGGCCGCTGATGACCAGGATGCCGTCGCCGCCGGAGCCATGCGCCGGCTTGACCACAAAGCCCTCGCGCTCCTTGATTTGTTGGTGCAGTTCCTCGATCTGGTGTTCCTCGCGGACCACGGCGTATAGCTCGGGCACCGGCAGGCCGGCGGCCAGCGCCAGTCGCTTGGTGATCAGCTTGTCGTCGACCCGCGGGTAGAACTTGCGCTGGTTGTACATCAGCACGAATTCGGCATTGCGCTGGCCGATGCCGGTCAGGCCGATGGCGTGCAGCCGCCGGGCGATGGCAAACGGGTTGATCATGGCGCAGCTTTTTCTGGACCGGGTGGGCTGATCGGATCGGCGGCCAGGGCCCGGAAACGGAACAATTCGGTCAGGCGGTAACCGGAATAGCGCCCAATCAACAGGGTCGCCGCGAACAGCACCAGCAGCAGTTCCGGGAACACGAAGATCAGATGTTCGAGCCAGGCGATGCTCATGGCCAGATAAGCCATGATCGCCACGATCAGCGTGCCGACCCCTTCGCGAATGGCGAAACCACCGCCGCGTTCCTCCCAGGCGATCGACATGCGTTCGATGGTCATGGTCATGATCACGATCGGAAACAGCGCGATCGACAGACCCTGCTCGTAACCGAGACGGTTGCTGATCACCGACACCAGCGCCATCAGGAACACCACCAGGATCAGCACCGCGGTCAGCCGTGGCACCAGCAGCAGGCGCAGTCGTTCCAGGTAGAACCGCACCAGCAGGCCCATGCTGACCACGGTGCCGAACAGGATCACCCCGGCCAGCAGCCGGGTCTCGCGGAACGCCAGCGCGACCAGCACCGGCATGAAGGTACCGAAGGTTTTGACGCCGACGACATTGCGCAGCAACAACATCAGGAACGCGCCGATCGGCATCATCAGCAAAATGCGGTAGACCTGCTGGGTTTGCAGCGGCAGGTTGAGCAGCGAATAGGCGACCAGCTCGCGGTCCTTGGCTTCCAGGCGCTGTTTGGCGACTTCGAGGGCGTCGTCCAGGGTGTGTTGCATGGAGAACTCGACGTGCGCCTGCGGGTTGCCCTCGACCAGCAGAATCGGCTTCTGGCTCAGGCTCCACAGCAGCAGGTCTTCGGGCCAGCCTTCAGCGCCGTTCTCGATGTCGATCGTGTTCCAGCGTTGCAGCTCTCCGTCCCAGGTCTGCAGATAGGGCGCCAGCCGGGTGCTGGTCTGACTGTCTTGCAGGCGGATGCCATGGATCACCCGCGCGCTGATGCGGCGATCGGCGAGCAGACTCTTGGCCAGTTCGGCCCGTTGTTCGGGACTTCGACGGTTCGCCAGCAACAGGGCGGCCTCGCCATCAGTCTCCGGATGCGCCAGTCGCCGCACCAGTTCGCCGGCAAACGATGCCGAATCGACCGACTTCTGTTTGACCTGTTCGAGCAGGCTGCTGCGCGCGGTCGCGAACGGCTCCTGGTAGGTGCCGGGGTGGGCCGGTCGCGGTGCCGTGGCATCGATCGACAAGTGCTGATCGCGATAGACGGTGGCGCGGTAGTACAAGGCCTGGCGGCCGCGGGCGCGGCGGATCTGCCACTGCACGGCGCGGGTGCGTTTGCCGAGTTCGATGTTCATGCCGTAGTTGCGCGCAACGAACTTCTCATCGAGCACGTCGTAGCCGGGCGGCTCGTGCGGAATCTGCAGGGTGACCTTGTTGGGGCCGGAACGCGCGCTGAACTCGACCCGCGCCTGTACTTCCCAGATCTCCGATTGGTCCTGGCGGTGCAGGGGAAAATTGAGCACCTGCCACTTGTAATAGAAAGCGGCGAGACCGATCAGGGCAATGCCTAGCGCAAGCAGATAGAGCTGGGTTTTCTTCACGTGATCGACCGTCGCCTGGCGCGTCCCCTGGAACGCTCAGTATAGCCGGCGCCCTCAATCCTCGCGCACCACGGTAGCCCGGATGGAGCGAAGCGCACTCCGGGGAAACGGATCAATCCTCCCGCACCACGCGCAACACCTCGGGCAGCGAAGTAGTGCCGGCCAGGCACTTGTCCCAGCCGTCCTCGGCGATCGAACGGGTGCGGCTACGCGCAAGTTTCTCCAGCTCGGCTTCGCTGGCGTTGTCGTGGATCAGTCGGCGCATGCCCTCGTCGATCAGCACCAGTTCGTAGATGCCGCTGCGGCCCCGGTAGCCGGCGTGGCGGCCGGCCAGACCGGGCTGCGGTCGCCACAGCGTGGGC
>JBGSKT010000080.1:0-2260 GCA_041741075.1 Lysobacterales bacterium | reverse complement strand
GAGGCCGCGTTCGGCGATGGCGCCGAACCGCTGACCGAGGCTAGCGAGCGCTGGAATCTGCCACGTTACATCTGCGGCTGGCACTGGAAATCACCCGATCAGTTGGAGCGCATCCTGCGCGAATGCAAAAGCTGAGCGGCGAAGCGCAACAGACATAGGTTGTGCTGAGCGCAGCGGTGTTTAACGGCGGAGCCGATCAGCGCCGCCGATTGGCGACGCCGTGCGGCACATGGCCGGTGGCGACATGCAGGCGCGCCGAGTCGCAGTTGTGCTGCTGGTCGTCGAAGAAGATGTCGGCGCCGAAGGCACGGAGGAAGGCGCCCTTGTCGCGGCCGCCAAGAAACAGCGCTTCGTCCACCCGCACCCCCCATTCGCGCAGGGTCAGGATCACGCGCTTGTGCGCCGGCGCCGAGCGCGCGGTAACCAGGGCGGTGCGGATCGGCGAATCTTCGATCGGGAAGGCCGCCTGCAGCCGGTGCAGGGCATCCAGAAATCCGCGGAACGGTCCGCCAGCCAGCGGCACCTCGGCCTGCTCGGCCTCGTTGCGGCTGAATGCGGCCAGGCCTTGTTCCTGGCTGATCCGTTCCGATTCGTCGCCAAACAACACCGCGTCACCATCGAAGGCGATGCGCAGTTGCTGATGACCCGAGGTGGCGCCGCTGCCAGGCAGGATGGTGGCCGCGGCAACCCCGGCGTTCAGCGCGTTCTGCACGTCCTCGGCGTTACCGGACAAGAACAGGTCGGCGCCGAACGGCTGCACATAGGGCCAGGTCGGCTGGCCATTGGTGAAGGCGGCGCGCACGATGTCGAGCCGGTAGTGTTCGATCGCGTTGAAGATGCGCAGACCGGTATCGGAAGAGTTGCGCGACAGCAGGATCACCTCGACCCGCGGCGCGCCGCTGCCCAGCAAGGCGTTCAGCCGCAGCAGCTTCTGCACCAGCGGAAACGCAATCCCGGGCGCGAGCAGTTCGCCCTCGCGCTGCATCTGGTAGCTGCGGTAGGCGTCGATGCCCTCGCGCTCGAACAGTTCGTGGCTTTCGTTCAGATCGAACAGGGCGCGCGAGGAGATCGCCACCACGAAGCGATCGGCTTCGCTGGCCGTTGAATCGGAAGCAGTGTCGCGTTTGCTCATGGTGAACCTTCGTAGCTGTCGCGAAACAACAGCTGCTGCGCCCGAGGAAGCGCGGCCAACGCATCGACCAGCCCATGACCGGTCACCGCGTTCGGAATCGCGCTGCCGGGAAAATCGCCGCAGTCCTGCGTCTGCGCCAGCGGCTTGGCGCTCTGTTGCAGAATATCGCGCAGCGCCGGCGGATCGTTGCGCAGTTCCGGAACCGCGCTCATCAGCAAGGCCGCCACCCCGGCCACATGCGGCCCGGCCATGCTGGTGCCGGAGAAACCGTTGGAATAGCCGCCGCCGCGTATGGTCGAACAGGTACTCACGCCCGGCGCGGCGATGTCCGGCTTGAGCCGGTTGCTGCCATCGACCGTGACCGGGCCGCGCGAGCTGAAGCTGGCCGGCGGATTGCCGGCACCACTTCCGGTCGCGGCGACGGTGAAGGCATTGGCGAAAATCGCCGGCGGATCGACCACGGTACTGCACGCCGAACCGGAGTTTCCGGCAGATACCACCACCAGTACCCCAGCCGCGGTCAGGTTGTCGACCGCGGCGTCGAGCAGGCCCCAGTTGGCCGCGGTACAACCTTCCGAAGGCGGGCAGCCCCAGGAATTGTTGATCACGTGCGGCGCGCGGCCCGGATCCGGATTGGCGCCGGCCAGATCGGTCGGCGCCAGAAACCAGTCGAAGCATTCCAGATAGGTCGAGGGCCGGCCATCGCCGCGGTCCATGTTGCGGCAGCCGATCCAGCGCGCATCCGGTGCCACTCCCACCGTGAAGCCGCTGACATCATCTTCACCAGCCATGGTGCCCATGGTATGCGAGCCGTGGTTGTTGTCGTCGCAGGGCGCGATGGTGTCTAGCCCGCAGGGATTGCTGCCGGCCTGGGTAGTGGCATGGATCGCGTCGTGCCAGTGGTAGTTGTGGTCGACCGGCGTGCCATTGCCGCGGTACTGCGCGATCAGGCCGGGGTGGTCCCACTGGTAACCGGTATCCTGCCCGGCCACGACCACGCCCTGGCCGCGAAAGCCGAGCGCCCACAGCGCCGGCGCGTTGACCCGGTCCACCCCCCAGGGCACACCACTCACACCCGTGCAGGCATCGCGGCTGGCTTCGGGCTCGGGCAGGACGTTGTGTACCAGC
>JBGSKT010000079.1:0-9867 GCA_041741075.1 Lysobacterales bacterium | reverse complement strand
CCGGCGCATGCGGCCGCAGCGGGCGATGCACGCGCTGCGGCGCGGTAGTGCGCTTCCGCCAGCGCGCTGGCAAGGTTTGGCGTAGTCGATCGCTATCCGGTCACCCGCGAGACAGACCGCGTGATCGAATACGATTGCTTGCTGGTCAGAACAGGATAACCTTTGTCATGAGCCTGCCCATCTGCACGGTTTCGCGCGCTTGCGCGCCTGCCGCCGCCCGTGGTGTCGTGCGGTGGACATCGGACTCGATCGCGCGGGGCCTACTCGCGATGATATTTTGCGTCGCGGTCATTTTTCCAGCATCGGCGCAGGAGCCGGCAGCGTCAGGGGCGGGTTTCGATGTCGAACGCTACACGTTGCATCTGCAGCCCGATATCGATGCCGGCACGCTCTTCGGCGATCAGCGTATCTTCGCTCGCGTGCTCGCAGACGGTCTGAGCACGGCAGTATTCGACGCCGGCGATTTGGTCGTGCGCAGCGTGTACCGTGACGGTGCGGCGATCGCCTTCGAACGCGAGGGTCGCCAGCTGCGCATTCGCCTGCCGTCACCCGCTCATGCGGGCCAGCGCTTGGATCTGCGCGTCGTGTATGACGGCAAGCCGAGGTACGGTCTGCGAAAGCCCAGGACACCCACAATCCCGAAAGCTCCTGGTCTTAGGTCAGTCATCTGTCCGGAATCGTCCCGTTTCGGTCTCTTCCGGAAAAGTGGGTGTCCCGTGCTGTTCCAGGTGTCCCGTGCTGTTCGTCCCGTGCTGTTCGTGCTGTTCGTGCTGTTCGTGCTGTTCGTGCTGTTCGTGCTGTTGCGTGCTGTTGTTGGCCATGCGCTGGGAACAGACTGACTTGCGTGGGCGGGTCGCGCACGTGAGCAGCAAGACCGGCGACGTCCCACTACATCTGTCCAAGCATACCCGCTCGTTCAGGCAATGAAACGGGCGGCCAGCGAGGCCATGCGCCGAGCCGCCAAACTACTGCAGGAGCTGTCGCCGAGGTTGACTTCCCGCACAGCGACCCTGGGAGCCGCTTCAAGCAGCTGCGATAAGCGCATTCAAGCGTCGCGGAGCCTGTGGTGTTGACTCAGGCTGGCAGTCGCACATAGTACATATAACCTTGACTAAAAAATGGACAAACGATAAACTATATGTTATGAGTAAAGCTTCCCTCGCGCTGAGCCAGATGCCGCCTTCGACGATTGCCGCGCTTGAGCAGCTCGGCGCCGACCTCGCCGTAGCCCGGCTGCGCCGCAAGGAGTCACTGAAGACCTGGGCCAAACGCCTCGGCGTGAGCGTGCCAACCCTGCTGCGCCTGGAAGCCGGCGAGCCGGGCGTCAGCTTGGGCGTGCTCGCAACGGCGCTCTGGCTCGTTGGCCGCGATGGCGCCTTGGCCACCCTGGCATCGCCCAAGGAGGACCGCGGTGCGCTCGAACTCGATGTGCGGGCTGCCGAGACGCTCGGCAAGGAGAGGGTGCGCGCTACGGCACAAGCCAAGCTTGCACGGGCGTCGCGTCAGGCTCAGCGCGATGGAGCCTTCGAAGACACGTCACACAAATCCAACGCTGTTAAGACAGCACCGGAATCATGAGACACGACGAGCTGTACCTCTGGTACCTGGCAGACTCGGCCGCGCCGCGCCATGTCGGACAGCTCCGCCTGGTCGATGCAGGCAAGGGTGCCTCGCTGCAATACTGCGTGGACTGGCTGAGCAGCGGGTTCCCGCTCAGCGAAGACCTGCCACTGGTCGACATCGAGCAGTTGCCGCGCTGGAGGGGCCTGGCAGTCGGCGCGGTCGACGATGCCCGGCCTGACCGGTGGGGCGAGCGCGTTATCCAGTACCTCGACAAGCCGGCTCGGCTGTCGCTGATGGAGTACCTGTACTACGCCGGCGACGACCGCTTTGGGGCGCTTGGGGTATCGACTTCAGCCGATGCTTACCGGCCGCGCAGCCAGAGCCCGCTGCCACGACTGGAGCAGGCGCAGCAGCTCAGCGAGGTCGTGCACAAAGTCAGTGAGCGCCAGCCCGTCAGCGACATGGAGCGGCGCATGCTGACCGCGGGCGGCAGCTTCGGTGGTGCCAAGCCCAAGGCGCTCATCGACATCGCCGGTGAACAATGGGTCATCAAGTTCTTCAACAACGAGTCCATCGATGTGCCGCTCATCGAGCATGCGTCGATGACGCTGGCCAAGCTGGTCGGCATCGATGTGGCTGAGACCCGCGTCGTGCCGCTGGTCGGCGAGAACGCACTGGCGGTGCGCCGCTATGACCGCGACGGCGTGCGGCGTATCCATTGCATTTCAGCGGGGACCGCGCTGCGCGCGCAGACCATCGCAGGCCAGGAGCCAGAGCTGGGCTACCCTGCCCTGGCGCAGTTGCTGCGCCGCGCTGGCATGGCGGACGATGACCAGAACCTGCGCGACATGCAGGAGCTGTTCCGCCGCATGGTGTTCAACATCCTCATCGACAACACCGATGACCACGAGAAGAACCACGCGCTGATGGTGGCGGCCCCGACCCGCCAGGGCAAATACAAGCTGGCACCGGCCTATGACGTGCTGCCCACAAACTCAGGCCAGGGCTACCAAGATTTCATTGTCGGCACCGCGCAGCGCGATTCAACGCTGGCCAACGCGATGTCACAGTGCGAACTCTTCGGGTACGCGCCGGCGCAAGCAGCGGCCGAGGTCGCGCGGGTCATCGACGTGGTCGACAGATGGCGGGACCACTTTGCGGCCTGCCAGGTCACCAATGCTGACCTCGGGAGCCTCGCCGAGCGCATCGACGGCGGCCCGCTGCTGAGCCAGCGGCGCACGTTCAATCTGGCCGACTACGCGAAGCCGGCGCGAGCAACCCGGCGTCGCAGCCCGTTCGACCGGTAGTTTGAGGATGGCATACGCCCACAACGACACCGCGAACACATTTCGCCAATTGCTGTAGGCGGTCTTCAATCCACTGCCGCCGGTGCTCGAACGACTGGCCGCTGTAACGATCCTCACCACACAGAAAGGCACGCCGCACACAACGCGAAACGCAGTGGTAGGTGCCGGGCGAACCGGGTGGAACGAGCTGGCTGCGTGGGTAGTCATGGCCGACAGCTTGCTAGTACCGTTCTGCCAAGCCCCTCGGACAATGGCGCGTTTTGGCTAGGATTTTTCTGAAGAGTGGGTGTCCGGTGCTCTACGTTGCTCTACGTCGAATCGACATCCCCTACGCGCTAAACCGAGATTGGCCATGTGTCAATACAAGACTTGACCCCTTCTCATTGACCCCTTCTCGACCTTCTCGTGCTCGAAAGAGCATCGGGCATAAATGCCCTTCCTACGAAAGGCAGGCGAACCTGGGTGTGGGACTCGATCACTGGCCCCGCATTGTTGCTTCGTTGTTGGCATGAACAGCTCTTCTGCGAAGCGCGGTGGCATAGGGCGACATGGGCTTATCGCTGCGGCGACCCGGCCTCTGTGCCTTGCAACTCTGCAGCCGCAAGCAGCTTCGCATGCAAGGGATGCGATTCGAGGCCGGCGTTGGCCAACTGATCCACACCGAGCCGAGCATGTGCGATAGCCGCATCGTTGTCGCCCAGGGTGCGGGCGATCTGGCTGGCGAGGCCTTGCCGTCGTGCGGTGTCTGCGGCGGAACCGAGTTCGAGGGTCGTGTCGGACTCCAGTGCAATCGCCAGATCGCGCTGCGCCTGCGCCGCGTTACCGGCTTCCATTGCGCATCGCGCGTCTGCTTCGGCATAGGTGGCCATTTCGGCTGCAGCGATGTCCTTCACGGCGGACACGGCCGTGTGCATTCGTTGGCGCAGCGCGTTGCCCTGAACGACGTCACCTTTTTCGCAGTAGAGGATGGACAACCACGCCGCTGCGGTAGTTGCAGGCAGTGCGTACGCGCTTGACCTGAGTGAGAGTCCGGCATCGGCGCGCGTCAATGCCGAAATGGCCTCATCGCGACGACCTGCCTGGGCCAGCGCGATGCCCCGGTTCCACTGGTAGAAATCGTAGTCTTCGGCCCGCGCGATGCCGCGTATTGCGGCCATTTCTCGATTGCCCCGATCGAGTTCGGCGATGGCCTCATCGAAGCGCCCGCGCGCCAATTGCAGCAGGCCGAGGCCAATATGCGCGCTGCCGCGATATTCCGAAGGACCATCCAGTACCTCGTTATAGATTTCCAGGGCCTCCCTGGCCTGACGCTCGGACGCATCGAAGACGCCAATCTGCCGGTTGCCAACCGAGACATTGCTCAGCGCAAGGGCGACACGGAAGTGACGCGCGCCATATCGCCGGCGCGATTCATCAAGCGCTTTTTCGCGATACGGCAGCGATTCCCGGATCCGGCCCACGCCGGAAAGCGCGATGGCCATTGCCCCGAACAGCCCGTCGCGGTGTCGTGGGAACAGAGCAGGTTGCGCGTTGAATCGATCGGATAGCGGGCGCAACACCGAGAGCGCTTCCTCGAACTGACGTTGCGCCATCATCGTATCGGCAACGGCGAGTTCAATTTCGATGCTGAGTGGCTGCGTGTTTTCGCCTGCCATCAAGTCACGGGCTTGCTGCAGACTCGCCAGCGCCTGCTCAAACTGTTGACCGATACGTTCGACCGTTGCCCTGCGCATCAAGGCACGCGCCCGCAATGGGGCCGCGCCGTTTTCCATCGTATCGACCAGCGCCAGGGTACGTTCGATCAAGGCGCTGGCGCGCGAGACATCGGAACGCACGAGGCGCACCTGGGTTATAGCGTCGAGCATGTCGATGCGCATCCCCGGGCTGTCGGCAGCCGAAGCCAGCGCCAGGCGTTCCCCCTCTTCCAGGAGTTCGGCAGTGCTCGGTAGCTCACTGCGCGGCTTGCCTGGCGTCTGCGTCTCGAAAATGCCGATCAGGTAGTCACGCAGCGCGTTGGCACGCCCCAGGGAATCGAGTGCCTCGCCACGTGCGGCGAGCGCCAGCGCCGCCTGGGCACGTGCTTCGCGTGCCTGCTGCAGGGTGAGCAGCGAACCGCCGATCAGCGAGAGCAGGGCGGCGGCGCTCAATGCAGCCGGCAACCAGTGTCGACGCAGCACCCTTGCCACCCGTTCGCTCATTGGTGCACAGCGTGCCACGATCGGTTGCCCCGCCAACCAGTGCTGCAGGTCATCGGAAAATGCATTGACCGTGGCATAGCGATCGGAAGGTTCTTCGCTGAGCGCCTTCATGACGATCGCATCGAGATCACCACGAGCATCAGCAGCAGCGGGCGCAGCCCTTGAAGGTGGGCGGATCGGTTGTCTCGTGTCTTCACCTCGTGGAGGTTGCCCGGTCAGCAATGCATACAGCAGCGCGCCGAGGCCGAACACATCGATGGCAGTCGATTGCGCGGCACCGGTGAATTGCTCGGGAGCGGCGTACAGGGGCGACAGCGCGCGCCAGTGGGTGGCGGTGTTTTCGCGTTGTGTGTCGTGGAGCAGTCGCGCAATGCCGAAGTCCAGCAGGCGTACATGGCCCTCGCCGTCGACGAGGACATTGGACGGCTTCAGATCACGGTGGATCACCAGGCTGCGGTGCGCATGAGCCACAGCCGCGCAAACATTGAGGATCAGGCGCACCCGCGCGCGCAGGTCGCGATCGCGCTGCTCGCACCAATGGTCGATACGCAGTCCGTCGACCAGCACCATGGCGATCCATGGCGTGCCATCTTGGTCTATGCCGGCATCGAGCAGAGTCGCAATATGTGGATGATTCAATCGCGCGAGGATCGCCTGCTCGCGCCGAAATCGCTCCGCGCCGGGCCCGGCAAGCGCTCCCAGCGTCAGCAGCTTGAGCGCGGCGACGCGGTCCGGCGCATCGAAAGCATGGGCGCGGTAAACCACGGACATGCCACCGCGGCCGATTTCGGATTCGATGATCCAGCGACCGATCCGGCGGCCAAGCAGTACACCGGCAACTGCCGCCGGGACCATGGCCGTTTCTTCGGCCGTGCCTGAAAGCGTCCGGGCTCCCTGGTCTGCGGCCAGCAGGCGCTCGATCCGAGCGCGCAATTCTGTATCCAGCGACATATTTTTGAGTGCAGCGGCGCGTTCGGATTCCGGCAGTTCGAGCAGGCGGTCGAAGACCGCGTCGGCCGCCTTCCACTGCTCGATTTCGCGTTCACGCATGGTCTAGCCTGCGCTGCCGGGGAGACGTCGATTGCAACTGGCCTGTGCCCCCTCAGACTAGCCCATTTCGGCTGGGAAACCTGCAATCCGGGTCGATTTTGTCCTGGGCTGAAAGCGCCAAATGTCCGCTGCCCGCTCTCCAATCCGATAGACAAGAACAGGCCGATCTTTCGGCAGTGGAGGGAGAGTGTCATGCACGCATCACAATTCCCGTTGTGGCTCGGCCTCTTGTTGAGCCTCATCGCGTTTCCCGCGGGCGCAACAAACCTGCGGGTTGGCGTCGGCACCGGCTGCGATCAGGCCACGCTGCAGGCCGCCTTGAATTTGGTCCGCACCCAGACCGGCACGCACACGATCCGCATCAACAAGGGCAACTACGCGGTGCCCAACGGAATGCTCTACGACCCCACCGTTGTGCAAACAGCGGTCTTCCTGGAGGGCGGCTACGACAGTTGCACGGCAGTTACGCCTAGCGGCGATCTGACGCTCGATAGCGATCGGGCGGTTTTCAACGGTGCAGGTGGCAGCCAGCGTTCCGTGCTGGATCTATTGATCTACGGAAATGTCGGTACGTTTCAGATTCGCCGCATCGTGCTCACGGGCGGTGATGCCACCGATACCGGGGGGTCGGTGTGGCCAGCGTCCGGCGGCGGCCTCGCAGTGCGAGGGCGCGCATCGGTGCTGTTGGGTCTTGGCGCTTCGATCAAGGGCAATGCGGCGATAGACGGCGGCGGCGTGGTCCTTACGGGCAGTACCGTACTCGACACCGCCGGCGTGAACAAGGCCGATCTTTACATCGTTGAAGGTGCCGAAATCGCCAACAACACGGCCACCGACCGTGGTGGCGGCATCTATTGTGGAGGCAGCAATCCAACGGTGCTCGCGGGTCCGAATATCGACCGGCACGGCAGCATCATCTTTGCCTACGGCACGCTGGCGTTCAATCAGGCTGCGCGCGGGGCAGCGTTCTATTGCCGGGGTACGGTCGAGGGTGGTGGGGGCTTGCAGCCGCGGCCACCGAACGGGCTGTCGGCATGGATCCTCGGCAATCAGATCAGCAGTGGTGGCAGTGGTTGTGCGGCCGGCGATGGCACGTTGGATGCGACGATTCCGGTGGGGCCGAGCGGTTTTCGCGAGCTGGGTGCCGCCAATGGTGAGAATGGGCTTCTGGCGATAACCAACAACCGGGGCGCCAGTGCAGGACTTTGCCTTATCGGCAGTTCCACGCTCGGCAATGTCGACGATCGGCCACCGGCGTCCAATCAGTTCCGCCTGCTGAACCTCTACGTTGCGAACCAGATCGGCGAGGGCGGCAGCATGGCGCTGAGAGTGAGTTCTGGACTGCAACTTTTTGTGCAACCTTCCGGCAACGCCGTGCCATGCTCTTTCTTCTCGCCCACACCTTGCGTGACCATCGAGAACAACGATATGGGATTGGTCGGCGGTTTCCTCGCGCCCTCGACCCTGTTGACGGCCAGCAACGTTGGCGCGCTGGTCATCTATCGGGCCAGCGTGCGTGGCAATCGCGTCGGCGGCAGCTTGCTGACTGCCACGAGCAATGCGCTGCTGCGACTTCACTCGAGCATCCTCGATGACAACCAGGTGCTCGCATTCAGCAGCATCGATGGCAACACCACGTCGCTGATGTTCGCCCAGCTTTCTTCCGCAAGGGTCGACCTCTACCAATCTACGGTGGTGATGCGTAGCGCGTTGACACGCTTTTACCGGCTCGACTCCGGCGGTTCCGGCACGGTGCATGGCAGCATCCTCGCATCCACCGCGGCACCGGCACCGCTCAATGTGGGCGGCACGTCGCCACCATCCAGTCTGACGCGCGAATGGTGCGGCTTTTTCCAGAGCACCGCGGATTTCGCGAGCCACACGGTGATCAATGATCCCACCACCGGTACTTTTGTCGTGCATCCACCGATCACGTTCAATCTCGACCCGACGACCTACGCGCCGCTCAGTGCCGGTCTGATCGACGCGTGCTCGACGCCGGCGGCATACAATCTCGATTTCTACGGACGGCCGTTCAATGTGCAGCTGGAGTTTGGTGGTCCGGTGCGCTCGGATATCGGTGCGGTCGAAGCCCAGTTGCCGAATGACATCATCTTCGCCAACGGATTCGACTGAGCGCCGAAGCGGGTCAAGGCCGCGGGCTGTCGTCCAGCTGGGTCAGCAGAAATGCGCGTGCGCGTTGCCAGTGACGACGCACGGTTTTTTCATTGACGCCACGGGCCACGGCGATTTCCTGAAGTTCGAGTCCACCGAAGAAATGCAGCTCGACCAGTTCGCGCTGCAACGGATCGATGCCATCGAGCAGATCGAGCGCCTGATCGATGGCCAGCAGGTCCGGGCCGCCCGAGGCCACTGCTACGCCCAGTGCCGCGCCGAGCGTCACCGTCGCCGCGCCACCGCCGCGCTTGTCCGCCTGTTCCGCGCGCACATGGTCGATCACGATCGCGCGCATCGCCCGCGCCGCACAGGCCATGAAGTGGTGACGGTCTGTCAGCTCCAGCGATTCGTTCCGGCTCAGGCTTAACCAGGATTCATGCACCAGGGCGGTAGGGCTCAGCGTGCGATCCCCGGACGACAATCGCGCCCGCGCCAGCTGCCGCAACTGTGGATACAAGGCCTCGAAAACCCGATCAAGTCCGGCCCTGTCCCCGCGGCGCGCCTGCGCCAGCCATTGCGTGATGTCGCCCATCGGCAAAGCCTAGCCGCAACAACCATCATCCGGTAGAGACTTCGACTCTCGACGGCAAGCCTGGGCTCACCATCCGCCCGCGGCTCGCGTCGGTTTCAAGCCGCCAGATGGCTGTGTTGGCGACGCAAGTGCACCAGCAACCGAGATACCGCAGCCGGCGTCATCCCGGAGATGCGGCCGGCCTGGCCAATCGTTTCGGGGCGGCTGATTAGCAGCTCTTACAACACTTCAGCCGACAAACCGGGAACGCTGGCGAAATCGAACTGGGCAGGAAGCGGCAAGGTTTCAAGGATAAGCAACAAGGATGAGGACACCCACTTTCCGAGGAATCAAGCTTTGTAGGATGGGCAAAGCGCAGCGTTTCCATCGGCGGGAACCGGCTGCGCGCCCGCAGCGATGGGCGCGGCCTTTGGCCTTTGCCCATTTTACGTGGCTGGGATTCTGGCGCTGTCGGGGACTGCGGTAACGGCTGTCGGGTCCACGCCTGCGGCGTCGACCCGACCTGTGGCCTGACCCGATCTATGGTCAGGCCTTGGCGCCGGGGCGGAATGGCTCCGCCCCGGCGCATGGCACTTCAGCCGCCGCTGCCACCCGGGCGGTAGGCGGCCAGGTCGTCCAGATAGGCATCGACCACGGCTGCCACGGCGTCACCGGCCTTCTGTTCGGCGCTGGTGTTGGTGAAATCGACCTTGCTGTTGAAGCCGGCGCCGATCGCGGTCTGCTTGAACACGTCGTAGCTTTTCACCTGCAGGTTGACCGAGTACAGGGTGTCGGTGCGGCCGTAGAACTTCAGTTCGGAACTGCCCAACGGTTCCGCCCGGATCACCGTGATCGCCCGCACGTTGTGCTTGGCCGCCGCGACCAGCAGACGCGCGACATTGGGCCGGCTGGTGCCGAGCAGGCCGTGTACGCCGGGCAGGGCGTCTTCATCGGCCAGCCGGAAGCCGGCCGCGCGCAGTGCCGTTTCCAGGCGCTGTTCGGTGGCGAGCGCGATACCGCGATCACCGACCGAGACCACCATCACCGTGGGCGGACCGCG
>JBGSKT010000078.1:0-3100 GCA_041741075.1 Lysobacterales bacterium | reverse complement strand
GGTCGCCGGCCAGGCCGCGCGCTTCGACCCGTGCCTGGTGCAGGCGCTGGCCGCGGGCGGACTTGAGCGGATAGACGTGGATTTCCTGCAATCGCATGGACAGGTACTTGGGCTGCCGGGACAGCGATACTGTACCCGGGCCGGTAGCTGCCGCCGATCCCGACCGAATTACGGGTGTTGATGCAGCGCAGCGTTACCCGGTCGGTAATGAGCTTCGGCGATGGCGCGAGCACCTTCTATCCGCTGGTCAGCGTGGATGTTGCCGGCCATGAGGTCAGTCACGGTTTCACCGAACAGCACTCGAACCTGACCTATTCCGGCCAGTCCGGCGGCATGAACGAGGCCTATTCGGATATCGCCGGCGAAGCCACCGAGTTCTACTACAAGGGCAGCAACGACTTCCTGGTCGGTCCGGAAATCTTCAAGGGCACCGGCGCCCTGCGTTATATGGCCAATCCGACCCAGGATGGCCGCTCGATCGACAACGCTGCCAACTTCACCAGCAGCATGGATGTACACCTTTCGTCGGGCGTATATAACAAGGCGTTCTATCTGCTGGCGACCACCGCCGGCTGGACCACCAAGACCGCATTCCAGGTGTTCGCCCGTGCCAATTCTCTGTACTGGACCCCGAGCAGCACCTTCAGTACCGGGGCCTGCGGGGTGCAGACGGCGGCCACCGATCTCGGCTTCAACGTGGCCAACGTGACTTCGGCATTCGCCGCGGTGGGCGTATCCTGCGCCACCACCCCGCCCCCGCCGCCAACCGGTGGTGGTGTACTCAGCAACGGCGTCGCAGTGACCGGGTTGGCTGCTTCGACCGGCGCAGCGATCAACTACACCATGGTCGTTCCGGCCGGCGCCAGTAATCTGAAGTTCGTGATGAGTGGTGGTACCGGCGACGCCGATCTGTACGTCAAGTTCGGCAGCGCCCCAACCGACACCGTCTATGACTGCCGTCCGTACCTCAGCGGCAATGCCGAGACCTGCACCATCGCCACCGCCCAGGCCGGCACCTACTACGTGCGGGTCAAGGCGTTCAGTACGTTCTCGGGAGTCAGCCTGACCGGCAGCTACAGCACCACCACGGTCGGCCCGTTCTTCCAGAACACCACGGTGTTCAATATCGCCGACAACAGCACGATCAACAGCCCGATCACGGTCAGCGGTGTGGCCGGCAATGCGCCGGCTACGCTCAAGGTATCGGTCAACATCACCCATACCTACCAGGGTGATCTGAAGGTCGATCTGGTCGCCCCGGATGGCACCCTGTATAACCTCCACAACCGCACCGGCGCCGGTGCCGACAACGTGATCAAGACGGTCACCATCAATGCCTCCAGCGAAGTTGCCAATGGCACCTGGAACATGCGGGTCAACGACAACGCCAACGGCGACACCGGCAAGTTGAACAGTTGGTCGATGCAGTTCTGAGGACAGACGAAGATGTGGGAGCGACGAAACGTCGCGACTGAGGAACCCTGCAACAGTCGCGACGTGCCCGTCGCTCCCACAACGGCTGTCAGACCTGACGCCTCTGTCCTCCGTACTTTGTTCAACCCAGACACCAGCGATCACGGCCGCCCTGCTTGGCGGCATAGAGGGCCGCATCGGCACGCCGGATCAACTGCTGCAGGTCGGCTTCACCCAGCAGACGGTCATGGGCAGCTTCGGCCACCGCCACGCCCAGGCTGATCCTGAGTGGCAGCAGTTCGCCCTGGTGCTCGAAGCGGATCGCCGCCACCGCCTGGCGCAGGCGCTCGGCGACCAGGGTGGCGGCCTCCTGGTCGGTGCGGTCGAGCAGCACGATGAATTCTTCGCCGCCGTGACGGCCAAGCACGTCGGCCGGGCGCAGGTGTCGCTGCAGCGCCGCCACCACCGCCTTCAATGCCTCGTCGCCGATCTGGTGGCCGCAGCGGTCATTGACCAGCTTGAAGTGATCGATGTCGATCAGCACCAGCGCCACCGCGGTCTGTTGGCGCTGGTTTTGCGCCAGCAGCGCCAGCCCGCGCTGGGCGAAGTTGCGCCGGTTGGCAATGCCGAGCAAGGGATCCAGCGCCGCCACCCGCTCTAGTTGCTGCTGGCTGCGATCGCGCAGGATCAGCAAAAAGCACAGGGTCATCTGCAATGGCGCGAAATTGATGAAGGCGTGCACCAGCACCTCGAACGGGGTGGTGTCGAAATAGCTGCGCATCGGAAAACGGGTGAAGGTCTCGTAAACCGCCCGTCCGGCCACGGACAGAACCCCAAATCCGAGTACCGCGACCAACACCCTGGCGCTCCGCAAACCACGCAATCCGGGCGCCAGCAGCACCGCCAGCGCCGCGATCGCGAGCAACAGGGCCATCCCCAGCGAACCGACGATGATGCGCATGTGCAGGCTATTTTCGGCCACCACGTACCAGGCCAGGATCGCAGTGTGCACCAGCGGGATCAGCACCAGCCAGCGCCAGAACCGCAGCTCGCCGATCACCAGCACCGCCGCCACCAGCACCGTCAGCCCGGCGGCCAGGACGCCGTTGCCGAGGATCACCGCCAGCGTTTCCGGAAACCTGTCGCGCAGCGCCAGTACGCCCAGCCCCAGGCCTTGTAACACCAGCGCCAGATTCCACAACTGGAATGCCAGCCGACTCGGCCGATCCCCGTGGTGGCCAATCAGTTGCATCAGCAGGCCAAGCAGCAGCAGTCCTGCCACCGCCAGAAGGGCGGCGGTTGCTACGTCGAATTCCATGGCGCAGACCCCGATCGGATGCCACATTGCAGCTTGTCACCCTAGTTCTGGCAAGTGGTGCCCGGCGCCGGGTTACAATATGTGATGCTGTCATTCAACCAACTCACCCTGCGCCGCGGCCCGCGCGCGCTGATCGAAAATCTCTCGCTGACCATTTTTGCCGGACAACGGGTCGGCCTGGTTGGGCGCAACGGCTGTGGCAAATCCAGCCTGTTCGCGCTAATCCTCGGCGAGATCGGCGCCGACCATGGCGAATGCTCGCTGCCGCGCTCGCTGCGCATCGCCACGGTGGCGCAGGAAAGCGCGGTCAGCCGCAAGCCCGCGATCGACCACGTGCTCGACGGCGACCGCGAACTGCGTGCGATTGAG